>JBKJLJ010000473.1:0-9342 GCA_046597015.1 Bryobacteraceae bacterium | reverse complement strand
CCCCTCCCCGCCGGCAATCTCACCCTCACCGCCTCCCTGAACTGGCGAGGCATCCCGGCCCCGGTCTTCGCCCCCGCCGCCCCTCTCCAAGTCTCGCCCGTATCCCTCACCCACCTCCTCACCGTCCGCGACAACCCCATCCTCGACCGCCTCGACATCCTTCCCATTGCCAAAGGCCGCGCCTGGCTCCGCCAGCACAACCCGGGCGTCCCCATCGCCTGCTGGTTCAACAACAGCCTCCCCCCCATCTCCTCGCCCGAGTCGCTCTTCCTGCCCACCGCCGGCTTCTATCAAGCCGAAAGCTTCGAGCCATCCGATGCCCGCTGGATCGTCTGGCAGAACGCCAACGAGATCCGTGCCGCCTTCCTTAAAGCCGGCCACCCCACCGGCCTCGCCTTCCGCGCCGCCATACCGGATCGCCGCACCCTCCTCCGCCAGGGTTTCTACACCCTCGATAACCGGCTCTACCTCTTCTTCTGGTCCCCCCGCCAGGTCGTCGAATGCTGCGAGATGGTCGCCGGCAGCCTCGTCCCCGTCGCGGCCTGGCCCATTGTGACGCGCCAACCCCAGCAACTCATCGTTCGCGCTTTCGCAGATCAAATCCACATCCTCGGCTCGAGCGGCGGCCTCACCCACTGGACGGTAAACCTCCTTGGCAAAGTGGTCTCCCGTCAGCTTGTCCACCCGACGCGCCTCCCCCTCTACGCCGCTACCTACCAGCCCGAGTACGGTCGCTACACCGCCCTCTTCGCCTCTCCTTCCGGCGAGGACAAACCCGTCGAACTCTTCGCCTACGACCCCCGCCGCTACGAAGCCCCCCAATCCCTCCGCCTCCTCCTCCCCTTCCGCCATCGCACCTCCGAACTCGCCATGGACGCCGACCGCAACGGCCGCTTCCACCTCCTCTGCGCCACCGCCGAACGCAAGCTCTACTACCTCTGCGACCGCCGCGCCCCCGCCCTCATCGCCGAAAACGAAGATCGCTTCTTCCCCCACGTCTCCTCTCCCAGCAAAGTCTACCTCGGCTGCTTTGAAACCGCCGCCGGTTTCCGCTACCGTCAATACAGCCGCAAACCACACTCGCCCCGCCTCCGCGAGTTCACCAACGTATGACCCGTCGCTGCCTCCTCATCATGCCCACTCTGCTAGCCGCCGAACCCTCAAAACCCGCCTTCTCCCTCTCCCTCCAACTCGAAAATAACAACCTCCGCGTCTCCTTGTCTAACATTACAAGCAAGCCGCAAAAATACTTTTATGACGCCCGCCTCCAACCCGTCACCCTCAAAATCACCGGCCCAAAAGGTATCGTCACCCCCGTCGACCGCCGCGCCAACGCCAAGTTCGACAGGACCCCCTACAGCTCCATCTACAAGGTCCTCCGTCCTCGCTCTACCATCCTCCTCCTCGAATCCCCCATCGATCGGAACGGCCTCCGTTGGGGCCAGTTCGTCTTCGATTGGTCCGGCCAACCCAAGGGCAATCTCCAAATGTCCGCTGCCTTCGACCATCAGCAAAATCACTGGGTCGACTCCGATTCGAACCAGTCCGGCGTCTATCCCGGCCTCTGGCGCGGCCTACTCCTCTCTCCCTCCGTCTCCGTAACAATTCCGTAAAGCCTAGCCACGATGGGCCGATAAGCCCTTCAGATGCCACCAATCGACCCGCGGTTTTCGGGTAACTCTACGTTCATCACCGACGTCCCGCAGATGCTGCAGAACCTACCCGCCCTGCCCACCGTATCAACGCGGCTGCTCGCCATGATGGGCCGCCCCGACCTCGATCTCAAAGCCGTCTCCACCCTCCTCTCCTCCGATGGCGTCCTTACCGCGGAAGTCCTCCGCATCGCCAACTCCTCCATGTTCGGCCTCCGCCCGGAAGTCCGCAGCGTCCTCCAAGCCATCGCCTTCCTCGGCCTGGAGCGCACCAAGGCACTCGCCTGCACCGTCGCCATCAAAAATTACCTCGGCAACGCCCTGCAAATCCCCGCCCTCCAACGCGCCTGGCGCCATAGCCTCGCCGTCGCCGTCCTGGCCGACGAACTCGCCAATTGGACCCAAGCCGACGGTGCCGAAGCCTACACCGCCGGCATCCTCCACGATCTCGGTGCCCTCGGCCTCATCGCCATGGCACCCGCCCGCTACCTCACCCTCCTCGATGAAGCCGCCTCCTCCGGCACCCCCGTCATCGAACTCGAACGCAGCTACTACGGCGCCGACCACTGCGAAGCCGGAGGCTTCCTCGCCGGCGTTTGGAACCTTCCCACCTTTATGGGTGAGGTCATGCGCCTCCACCATGCTCCGCTCACCCAAGCCCCCTTCACCCTCCTCGGCCTCACCCACTATGCGTCCCGCGGCGCTGACCTCCTCGGCTTCGCCGTCGCCAATCGCCCGCTCCCCGATCCCCCTTCCCCCAACGCCATCGAAGAGTTCCACGACCAACTCGCCCCCCGCCAAAAAGAACGCGTCACCCTCAACATGGCCGACCTCCAACTCCTCGTCGCCTCCCGCGTGAACGCCATGGAATCCTGATTCCGATACCCTAACGGCGTCCTAAGACGATACCCTAGAGTCATGGGCCTTTCTAGCTCCTTCTTTGGGCAAAAATTCGGTATCTCAGAACGTGACCTCGATCGCTACCTCGGTGAGGCACTCTCCCGCGGAGCCGACTACGCCGACCTCTACTTCGAGTACCTCGCCACCGCCTCCTTCTCCATCGACGAATCCATCGTCAAGTCCGCCACCCAGGGCGTCTCCCTCGGCGTCGGCGTCCGCGTCATCAGCGGCGAACGCACCGGCTACGCCTACTCCGACGATCTCAGCCCTGCGAAGATCCTTAAAGCCGCGGCCACCGCCGCCTGCATCGCTGACTCCCCCTCCAAAGTCGATACCGTTGGCCTCACCCCCTCGCTCCAACACGATCTCTACCCCGTCCTCCGCGCTCCCATCGATCAACCCCTCGAAGAACGCGTCCTCTTCGTCAAACGCGCCGACGCCGCCGCCCGCGCTAAAGACGCCCGCGTCATCCAGGTCCAAGCCTCCTACGCCGACTCCCTCCGCCACGTCCTGGTCGCCACCTCCGACGGCAAGCTCAGTTTCGACCGTCAGCCCATGGCCCGCCTCAATGTCAGCATCCTCGCCCGCGAGGGCGAAGGCACCCCGCAGCAAGGCTACTCCGGAGGCGGCGGCCGCGTCGGCCTCGAGTTCTTCACCGGCGTAAACTCCCCCGAAGCCTACGCCCTCGAAGCCGTCCGCCAAGCCATCGTCCAACTCAGCGCCGTCGAAGCCCCCGCCGGCGAGTCCGTCGTCGTCCTCGGCCCCGGTTGGCCCGGTGTGCTCCTCCATGAAGCCGTCGGCCACGGTCTCGAAGCCGACTTCAACCGCAAAGGCACCTCCGCTTTCTCCGGGCGCATCGGCCAAAAGGTCGCCTCGGAACTCTGCACCGTCATCGACGATGGCACCATCGATAGCCGCCGAGGCTCTCTCAACGTCGACGATGAAGCCAATCCCACCCGCCAAAACATCCTCATCGAAAACGGCATTCTCCGCGGCTACCTCACCGACCATCTCTCCGCCCGCCTCACCGGTTCCCAATCCACCGGCTCCGGCCGTCGCGAAAACTATCAACACATCCCCATGCCCCGCATGACCAACACCTTCATGCTCGCCGGCTCCTCTGACCCGGAAGAGATCATCCGCAGCGTCCCCAAAGGCATCTACTGCGCTAACTTCGGCGGCGGCCAGGTCGACATTACCTCCGGCAACTTCGTCTTCTCGGCCTCAGAAAGTTACCTCATCGAAAACGGGAAACTCACCCGTCCCGTCCGCGGCGCCACCCTTATCGGCAATGGCCCGGAGGCGCTCCAGTACATCTCCATGGTTGGCAACGACCTCAAGCTCGATCAGGGCATCGGCATCTGCGGCAAAGAAGGCCAAAGCGTCCCGGTCGGTGTCGGCATCCCCACCGTCCGCATCGACAAAATGACCGTCGGAGGCACCGCCCGCTAATGACCGAAACCGAACTCCGCATCATCGCCGCCAACGCCGTCCAACAGGCTCTCTTCAGCGGAGCCACGGACGCCGAATGCACCCTCTCCGACGGCAGCGAATTCTCCGTCTCCGTCCGCCTCGGCGAAGTCGAAAAGATCAAGGAAGCAGACTCCTGCGGCGCCGGCATCCGAGTCCTCCTGGGCCAAAAACAAGGGTCTTCCTACACCTCGGACCTCAGCCCCGAAGGCATCGAGCAGATGGTCGCCAGCGCCATCGATATCGCCCGCATCACTGAAGCCGACCCCCACGCTGGCCTCCCCGCCCCCTCCGAACTCGGCCAACTCGATGTCGACCTCGGCCTCTACTCTCCGGACACTCTGTCCACGGCCGAAAAAATCGATATTGCCAAGCGTGCCGAAGCCGCCGCCCTCGCCGTCGACCCCCGCATCACCAACTCCGACGGCGCGTCGTTTGACTCGCACTCCAGCACCCGCGTCTTCGCCAATTCGCGCGGTTTCCTGGGTAGCTACCGCTCGTCGAGCTGCTCCCTCTCCGCTGTCCCCGTCGCCAAATCCGGTGACCGCATGGAGCGCGATTACTGGTACACCATCGGTCGCGACCACTCCAAACTGGAGGCTCCTGAACTCGTCGGCCGCCTCGCCGCCGAACGCGTCCTCCGCCGCCTCGGCGCCCGCAAGGTCCCCACTCAGCAAGCCACCATCGTTCTCGAACCCCGCGTCGCCCGCTCCCTCGTCGGGCATATCTTTTCCGCCGTTACCGGCGACGCCATCTATCGAAAAAGTTCGTTTCTCCTCGATAAACTCAACCACCTCGTCGCCCATCCCTCCGTCACCCTCGTCGACGACCCCAACATCCCCGGCCTCTTCGGCTCCTCCCCCTTCGACGACGAAGGCGTCCCCGGCCGCCGCAATCTCGTCATTGAAAACGGCGTTCTCAAAACCTATCTCCTCCACACTTACACCGCCCGCAAGCTCGGGCTCTCCACCACCGGTAACGCCTCCCGCGGCCTCACCGGCAGCCCCGGCACCGGCCACGGTAACCTCTACCTCGAAGCCGGCACCCTGAGCCCGGAAGAGATCATCCGTTCCGTCGGTACCGGCCTCTACATCACCGAACTCATCGGCCAAGGCGTCAACACCGTCACCGGCGATTACTCCCGCGGCGCCTCCGGCCTCTGGATCGAAAACGGCGAACTCACCTTCCCCGTTGCTGAAATTACAATTGCTGGTAACCTGAGCCAGATGCTCGAGAACATTCTCTACATCGGCAACGATCTCGAATTCCGCGGCTCCACCTCCGCCCCCACGCTCGCCATCGGGGGAATGACCATCAGCGGTGCCCAATGATTAAAATCGTCGCACTCGTCCTCCTCCTCTTCGGCGGAGCAGCCTACTGGCTAGTCACCCGCCCCAAGTCTGACGCCGGCCCCACCCCCATCGCCGCCGACGCCAAACTGTACGTGCGCAACCTCGACCTCGCCGAAGTCGAAATGAAAGCCTCCGACAGTTTCGTCTCCCATCGAATCGTTGAGATTACCGGCAAAATCACGAACAAGGGCGACCGCAAGGTCAAGCTGATCGAGCTCAACTGCATCTTCTCTGACCCCAACGGCCAACCCCTCTCCCGCGAACGCGTCGCCATCGTCCGCCCTAACAAAGGTGGTCTCCCCCCCGGCGAAACCAAATCCTTCCGCCTCCCCTTCGACAAACTCCCCCCCGCCTGGAACCAAGCCCTCCCCCAACTCGTCATCGCCCAAATCGAATTCGAATAAAGTCATGCCTACCCTCCTCCTTGTCGAAGACGATCCCGACCAGCTAGAAATCCGTTCGCTCATTCTGGCCCAAGCCGGCCACGAAGTCTTCGGGGCCCCCACCTGCGCCGAAGCTCTCCATCTCGCCCGCCTGCACCAACCCGCCCTCGTCGTCATGGACCTCCGCCTCCCCCGCTCCGCCGATGGCCTCGCCCTCATCGCCGACCTCCGCAGACTCTCCCCCTCCCCCCGCATCGTCGTCCTCTCCGGCTGGACCGCCGACCTCGCCACCGCCACCGCCCCCGATGTGGACGCCGTCCTCGCCAAACCCTTCCCCACCCGCGATCTCCTCAAGATCGTCGCCCGCCTCTCCGCCATGCTCCTTCTTTGCTTCCTTTCCCTCTCCGCCGCCGTCATTAACCTCGATAAACCCGCCGAAGTCATTGCCGAAATCTCGGCTCCCGTCTCGGACTGGCAAACCCAACCCCGCATCGCCGACCTCCTCCTCAACGGCCAACCCAAGCTCCAACTCCCCCTCGTGGCCCCCCGCCAATCCGTCTTCCTCGGCCGCCTCCCCGCCGGCCGTCACGAACTAACCCTTCTCAATTCCACCATCACCCTTACAACGACCACCGACCCCCTCCACCTCCACGCCCCCGTCCTCTACGAACGCAAAAACGCCATCGGCAAATTCACCGATATCCCCCTCCTCACCTACGCCGAACAATTCACCGAAAACGGCCAAACAGTCCTGCAATATTCGGTCATCTTCTCAAACGAAGACGGCGGCACCTCCACCCGTTTTCTCATGGCCCGCTGGGGCCGCACCACCGACATCGAGTTCGTCTACCGCGTCTTCCTCGGGCCCGACGGCACCCGCACCAAAGCCGAAATCCAAGCCCGCGGCCACAAAGAAATTCTCTACACCGGCCCGTATGAAAACGATCATCCCCTCCTCATGCCCGTCACCGACAACAACATGGTCGCCGGCGAAGGCCCCTCCGCCGTCCGCTATCAACCCGCCGCCGTCAAAGTCGACCTCACGCGCGTCTCCCGCGAATCCGTCATGGACGCATTCCCCTTCACCTGGCAGGTCATGACTAAAGAGCTCATTCGCGAAGGAAAGCTCCGTCCCTCGGACGCCGAACGCGGCGAAGATATCTCCGACCCCCGCAACTACCTCTATCTCGAATTCGGCGTCACAAATAATCTCTCCCGCGTCGCCGCCATGGTCCGCCTGAAAGATGAATCCGTCTCGCGCACCTCCCATTTCGGAGTCCCCGGCGCCGCCATCGAACGAGACGGTTGGGTCCGCACCACCATCGAACTGCCCCCCGGCACGACCAAGGAACAGGTCGCCCAAATCGCGATCCTCTGCCTCGTCGCCGACAAGGCGAAACTCCTCGGCACCTGCGAAATCCCAGCGATCACGAAGGCCTTCTTTCTGAACCCCGACATGCTCCCCGCCCCTTCTTTCTTCGCCACTCCCCCGGACAAATCCGTCACCCTCCGCGTCGGCCACGCCTGGACATGGACCTTAAACTCAAAGTAATCCCCCGCAGCCCGCGAACCGAGTTCGCCGGCGAAATGGCCGACGGAACCCTTAAAATTAGAGTCAAAGCCGTCCCCGAAGACGGCAAAGCCAACGCGGCCCTCATCGCCTTCCTCGCGGCCCACTACCAAGTCCCCACCACCGCCGTCGAACTCATCACCGGCGCTACTTCGCAGCGGAAACTGGTTCGGGTCCACCTGTAGCTTTTCCAAAATCCTCCACCAACCGCTTCGCCACCTTCTCCGCCACGTCCGCCGCCGCCCCCTTAAACTTCCCCCCCAAACTCTCCTGCGTCGTCGACCAAATCACGTCGCCATCCTTCAGCACCAACCGCACCGAAGCCGTCGCCTCATGCTTCCGCTCCTGAATCCGCTGCGACTCGTTGTCTCCCACCTGCGCCCCAATTCCCCGCCCCAACACGTTCCCCCGGTTGCTCCCACTGCCCGACCCAATACTCGTCCGCGCCGTAATCCCCTCGCTCGTCTGAAACGTATCCGTGAAAATCAAATCCTCCGCCGACCCCCGCAAAATCGCGTCCGCCCGGTCCGGATTCTCCGTCAACGAAAACAATTTCGACGCCTGAATCGCCGTAATAATCATGTCGCGCATATGCCCCGCCGTCTCCCCCCCGCTCCGCTTCTCCACGTGGATCCGCTTCACCTTCTCCAACCCCTCCGCCCCCACCGCCATCGCCCAAAAAAGCAAAAGAAATCTCATCCCTTCCCCGCCTTCCGCGCCTCCTCATCTTGAAACGCCACCTTCCGCCCCGTCCGCGCTTCCAACCCCACCAGCACCGACCGCACGTCCCCCTTCGATACCTGAAAGATCATCGCCTGCTGCTTCCCCTCGGCATCTTGATACCCCAAAGTCAAAAAATGCTTCCGGCTCTTCGCCAACAAAAACAATGGCGAAATAAACACCGCCGTCAGATACCGCCGCTCCACCTTCTGGCCGTATTCAATCTGATTGATCCGCTCAAACGGCACCTTCACCGTCTGCCCCTTCGCCGAAAAAACAAACTCCACGGCGCCCGAAGTCAGAATCCTCCCGTCCGTCTTATCCTTGAATGTCCCGAGCGTCCCCCCTACGTACTCCGCCTTCCCGCCGATCCCCCCGGCGAGCGCCAAACTCACCCATAAAATCCATAGTATTTGTCGCATGTATCATCGAAGTGCCCACGCAGTCCCAATCCTCTCGCCATTTTTCGGCATCATAGGAAGTAACCGTGCAGGACGAAGTCATCATCAAACGCAACGGCCATCAGATGCATGGCGACCCTTGGCAGGAGCAACGCTTTGGCTGCTAAGGCCGGCTTCATCCTCGGTTGCATCCTCCTCGCCGCCCAATGCGGTGCCATCGTTTACGCCCGCTTCACCCCCCTCCGCTACTTCTGCTGGGCCCCCTTCGACCAGCAAACTAAATACCTCATTGAGGTCTACATCGGCGACGAAGGCCTCACCGAATCCCAAATTCAAAAGCGCTACCGCCGCCCCGCCCAAGGCTTCGACAACCGTAGCGCCCATCACCTGTTCGATCTGATCGAACGGGCCGAAACGAAATTCGAACCCGCCGGCCGCAGCCGCGTCATAGTGCTATATAGCATTAACGGCGGCCGTCAACTCACATGGCGATACCCCCACCCCTAACCCAACCCTTCCGCCTCGCCGGCCTCGAACTGCCTCCGCAGACAGTCCTCCTGTGCCGTCTCCTCGCCCTCACCATCCTCTTCACCTGGCACCCTCGCCAAATCCAAACCCCCTTCCTCCCCTTCCTCCCCGGTCTCGATGAACTCCCCCCCGAACTCTTCCGCTTCACCCTCCAAGCCGCCCTCGTCCTCGGTTCCGTCGCCATTCTGTTCACTCGCCGCATCCGTCTCGCCGCTTTCGTCACCGGCTCCGCCATCCTCCTTGCCGTCCTCAGCTCCCGCGCCTACTACGGCAATAACAAAACCTTCACCGGTCTCCTGCTCGTCCTCGCCGCCTGCGCCGACCTCCGCCTCATCCGCTGGCAGTTCGCCCTTCTTTACTTCGGCG
>JBKJLJ010000007.1:0-2828 GCA_046597015.1 Bryobacteraceae bacterium | reverse complement strand
TGCCGGAGTCCTTGGCCAGCGCTGTCGGGTTGTTCTCGGTGGAGAGTTGGTAGACGGAGCTGAGCATGATGTCGCGGTGCAGCTTTTTGGTCGACATCCCGTTTTTGACAAAGTTGGCGGCGAGGTATTCGAGGAGTTCCGGGTTGGTGGGGCGCTCGCCGGTGAGGCCGAAGTTGCTGGGTGATTCGACCAAGCCGGTACCGAAGTGGCCCTTCCAGATGCGGTTCACGAAGACGCGCATGGCAATGGGTTGCTTGCCGATGGTTTCGGCGAGTTCGAGGCGACCGCTGCCCTTGCTGAACGGTGCGGGATCCTTATCGCTGAGAATGCTGAGGAAATGGCGAGGAACTTCCTGTTTTAAGTCGAACGGGTCGCCACGAAAGGCGAGTTGAATATTTTTGGGATTTTCCGCGTCCTTGACGCTGTGCAGATACGGGAAGCCGGGTTCGATCTTCTTGCGGGCATCCTCGATATCCTTACGAATGGTGGCCATCTGGACCTGGACTTCGGAGCCGGAGCGGGACTCGAGGCCCCAGCCGCGGAACATCAGCACGCCGGGCTTCATATTCCGGAAGCCGGTAGCCAGCATGGCTTGGGGATCGTCGTTATCGCTCAGCATGCGCTGGAACATTTCGGTCCAGAAGTTGGTTTCGGCGTCCGGCATCGACTTGAGAGTGAGATTGCAGCCGGGGCAGAAATCGTCATTGGTGACGAAGTTGCTGGGTTTGTTCGTACGCTTCTTTTTCTTGGTACCGTCCATGGCCTTGGCGACGATGACCTTGTTCTCGTCGTCGAGGTCGTTGCGGCGAAGCATAATGGCGACGATCTCTTCCTGGAACTTCTCAGCAATCTTTTTGGCTTCGGGGGCGGTGCCTCCCTTCTTCATCATGGCCTGCCATGCTTCTTTGTTCTTGTACTTGTCGGTGGGTTTCTCCATGTACTGAACGAAGCGGTCGAGCAGTTCGTAGTCGAGCTTGCGGGCGTCGACGACGTTGGCCATTTCCTTCTTCTGCGGGCCCTTGACTTCCCAGACGCCCTGCAGGTAGTTGGCGGTTTGGAAGACGAGTGACTTCGAGAGTTGGTTCGAGACGTTCTGTTGAATTTCGCCGAGCATCTTCTGCTTCAGGTCGATGAGATCCTCCACCTGCTCGAATTCGGCGAGAGTGGATTTGGGGACGAGGGGTACTTCCTGGTAGATCGTGTTGTTGAAGACGCCGGCCAGAGCGTAGTAGTCGGTGGCCGGGATGGGATCGTACTTATGGTCATGGCAGCGGGCGCAGGCGACCGTGAGACCAAGGAAGCCGCGGGTGACGACGTCGACGCGGTCGTGGCGCTCATCGGCCCGGGTGACTTCCGTAGAGCCGTTGTCGTAGTACCAGGGGCCGAGGCCGAGGAAGCCGGTGCCGGGCAGAGTTTTGTGGCGGATCTTAGGGTCGAGGAGGTCACCGGCGAGTTGCGCTTTGACGAACTGATCGAAGGGCATGTCGTCCTGGAAGGCCTGGATAACCCAGTCGCGGTAGACGTAAGCGTTCGGATAAGGATTGTAGCCGCGGCGCATGGGGTCGAGGCTGCGGTAGTCATCTTCACCGTAGCGGGCAACGTCGAGCCAAACGCGGCCCCAGCGTTCGCCGTATTGCGGGGACGCGAGGAGGCGGTCGACGACCTTGGCGAAGGACTGGGGAGTCGTATCCTTTTCAAACGCTTGGATCTCGTCGTAGGTCGGGGGGAGGCCGGTGAGGTCGAGGGAGGCGCGGCGGATCAGGTCGCGTTTGGTGGCCGGGCGGACGGGCTGCAGGCCCTCCTTTTCCAGGCGAGCGTGGACAAAGCGGTCGATGGGGGTTTGGCCCCATTTGGCCGTGGGAACGGTGGGTTCTTTTAGGGGCTGGATAGACCAGAACTGGCGGGATTCAGGGCGAATCACGTACTTGCCGCTCGCCGATTTACCCTCGGTTTGAACGGGGGAGGATTTCGGCCAGACGGCTCCGGCTTTGACCCAGGATTCCAGATCTTTAATTTCAGCGTCCTTGAGCTTGCCGCCCATGGGCATCTTGTAGGACGGGTCAGCGTGCCGCACGGCGATCAGCAGCGGGCTTTTATCGAGATCGGCGCGATTGATGGAGGCCCCGCGCTTGCCTCCTTTGGCGATGGCTTCGGAGCTGTCAAGCCGGAGGCCGCCGAGGGCAGATTCGGTATGACAACTGAAGCAGTTTTTGGCGAGAAGGGGGCGGACTTTCGTCTCAAAGAACTCAGGGGAGTTCGGAGTTTGCGCGAAGACCGCGGTACCAAACAGGAGAACGAACGAGAGTTTGCTGATGCGCATGGGGATCCTGACGAGTTCCAAAAAACAGGGCTCCGGACAGGGGACCCGAACATGGCATACACAGCCAATCAGTACGACGAGGCTACATCTAGTATAAGTTACTCCGCGAGCGTGGCGGCAACCCGTTTGGGGTCAAAACGTTTTAATGTCTTTTTGTTTAGGTCGTAGAGCCAGAGGGCGGAGGCTCCGATGTACAGGTCGCCTTCGCCGGCACCCGTGAACTGCTGGACGACTTTATCGGTGGTGGGGTTGATGCGGGTGAGTGGGAAGCCGGGGGCGGAGACCCAGACGGAGCCTTCACCGAAGGCCAGGGCGCCGTCGGCTTTTGGGATGAGGGTTTCGATGGTGACGCCGATTTTATTGGTTTTCGGATCGATACGAAGGACTTTTCCTTCGGTTTTTGAGAAGACCCAGAGCGAACCTTCGCCAAAGGCCTGGGCGATGGGACCGCCGGCGATTTCGATGCGTTGGGTCACGAGGTTGGTCTTGGGATCGATCCGCAGGAGGC
>JBKJLJ010001046.1:0-2979 GCA_046597015.1 Bryobacteraceae bacterium | reverse complement strand
TTGTTAGCCGGCCAGAGGGCTTGCGCCGCTTTCACTCGACTGAGACGCATGACGGAACTGCGAGAGGCGGTGGGCCACATAGTCCAACTGGTGGCGTCGGTGGTGAGGTGCTTGAGTTGGAGCAAGGGGATGGGATGCGCAGGGCCACCGGTCTCGCTTGCGACGCTGGGGCCGGTACCAAGGGCTTTCGATTCCAAGGCATTGTCCCAGATGTTGTAAGGCATGACGATCATCCGCGGCAAATGGATTCGGAGCCCGGAGCGGGAGCCCGGGAGTTTGTCGGCGGTGTCGGAGAAGCGGGCCGGATGATCCGAGTCTGGTGCGATCAGGGCGGGCAGATCCTCATAATACGGAGCGGACTTGCCAACAAGCTTGTCCAGATCGTCCTGTTGTTTCCACCACCACGTGGCTTTAGACAGCAGGCGGACTTCGTCCGGAGTGTGATCCGGGAAGAAAGACTCACACAGAGCAAGAAAGGGGCCGCCGGTGAGATCGTCCCGGAACCAGATTTGCATGTCGGACAGGTGAGCAGCATATAGCCCGATCTGGCGCGCCTGATTGGTCTTGCGGAACTTGGGTTTATTCAGGACAGTTTCGTAGGTGAGCCAATCGTAGCCTGCATTCTCGAACGCGGGAGCACCCTCGAGGGCGTCGACCGTGGGCAAGGCCACGGCCACCACCTTGGGGGTACTCCAGTAGATCTGGTCGTTAATCAGGACCAGACGATGGGTAGGACCCACGCGCACCGGGAACTTTTTGTCGAGGACGAACTGAGGATTGCCGCGCATGTATTCGAGCGCTTCGGCGATTTTGTCGACATCGCTCGTTTGGTGACCGACTTCGAAATAGTCCTGGTCAACCGCAAACGGGGGAGACACAAGTCCCGTTAGGGCGGGAGGCTTGGGTCGAAGTTGGCCTTGGAGAATTAGATTCATAGAGGGGGCCTAGATCGGATCGGCGGAAAGTTCTTTGAGTTTCGTGAGGGTATCGACGGTGGCGATGCCGTCGGCCGGCAGGATGTTGTGACTGGCTTGGAAGAGGGCGAGGGCTTGCTTGAGCGTAGGGACGGATCCATCGCCCAGGGGGACAAAATAGCCGAGGTTACGCAGGCGGTCTTCCTGCCCCTCCGGCGTTTTCACGGGGCGAAGGTAGCCTAGTTGGACGGTGTACTTGATCTGAGGTTGATGAGCATCTTCGGCGGCCACACCGTGTGGAAAATCGATTGTAATGATGGCCTCCTTGGAGTTAGCTGGAATCTTGCAGACCTGCCAGGTGGCGTCGACCACGGGAGTGATCGATTTGCCGTCAACGAGGACGGTTACCGTGTACCCGGATATGGGAACACCAAGCAGAACCTCAAAACGAAACTCCTTGAGCGGCCGCTGGCGCTTGAAGATGTGGGTGAGCCCCGTGGCCTTCTTCTCCTCCCACTTATCCTCTTTGTCGGGCAAGGTGAGGGCATCGCCGGGCAAAAGACAGTTTCGATCCTCGCGGTCGCCCCGGAGTTTATCGTTGGCGGGGAGCTGCCAGATGGTCTCCGAGGAGAGACTCTTCTCAAAGGCGATACTCTCAACGCAATCACCGGGTTTAATATCGACAGTTTCTGGCATTCGTCACTCTTGTCTGGGGAAGAAGGTCTAGCTGCTTTTGTCCCACCGAACGAAGGTGGAACCGAGGTTGGGAAAACGGACGGCGCAATCCCCGGCGGGCTCGATGCCATCCACATGGGCGGTGCCGTCGGGTAAAAGGAACCCTTCGGCGAGGTCCCCGTTAGGGAGCTTAATTTCGAATTTTTCGTCGGGAACGCCAAGGTTCGCTTCATCAAGGAGAACAATGTCGATCGAGACGGGCGGGTCGGTGGGGGGTAGAGGTCCGGAGAGGCCGGGAGTGGCGGCACCCAAGAGGGCAGGGCCCTGGAGATGGATGGGGGTGAGCGAAGTTTTGAGCTCACAGAACGGGCCCCATTCGGGGAAGGCGATGTCGTATTCGCCCGGCTCGATGTCGTCAAGTTTGAGATAGCCATCCTTGTCGAGCTTGTCTTCTTTAATCACCACATTATTACGGCGGAGCTTGTAAGGGGCCTCGGGGATCGGCTTGTTCTCCTCGTCGAGAAGTTGAAAAGCGATCCAGGTGCGCAGCAGCCGTAACGGACAGGAGGCGGAGGTGGCCTTGACCGGGGTATTCGGGAACGGGAGGGTTTGGGTCGACATACGTTACGGGGTTTTGCCCGGAAGGGATTGTTTTTCCGCCCACGCCTGAAGGCGATCTAGCTTCATCGCGGGATCCTGACGATAAGTGAGCAGGATGCGTTGGGCGTCGATCGGGAGGGGGTCTGAAGAAAAGCCACCAGCCATCCCACAAATAATTTCGCAAAAGCGAGCGATGTCGGATTGAAGTTCGAGCTTGAACTGCGGGCAGACCGCGTAGCCGAGTTCGACCTGCTGGCGAAGGGCAGCGGCGGGCACATGGACGCCGCGAGACGGCAGAAACAAGCGGAGGTGTTCGGCGAGCTGGTCCAGAAATTGTGCCTCGGCGTTGCGGTCGAACGCCTGCATGTGAGCGGGGCGGATCACGAGCATCTTCAGACGTTACCACAGCCGCTGTGTAGGCGGTCACCTTAGCTCCGATCAAGTTGGTGACGTTGAAAAGGACGCTCGTTGTGGCCGTTCGCGTGCTCAAACAAAACCGATGAAACCGGTCGACAAAGTTCCCCGTGAACCCTATCTCGTAGGGAATGAAGGCGACGATTCGAACCTGTAACCGAGCTTAGGCCGTGAGCGGCCACCATCCATAGGGCATACCCACCGTGGTCACCTGACCGTAAGTGGTCACTCAAAGCGGCGAGGTTTAAGGTTGCCGCCAGTTTCATCGTAAAACCACGAAAAAGAAGGAAGCATATGTCACAGATCCTCCCACCGGGCACAAAGGCCCCCGACTTCACTTTGCACCTTACGCCAGACCAAAACGCCTCCCTCTCCG
>JBKJLJ010000879.1:0-8407 GCA_046597015.1 Bryobacteraceae bacterium | reverse complement strand
CAGGGTTATCGAGTCGGCATTGTGAGCGACAGCTTCCGTATCATCACTGAAATCGTCCGCCGCCGTGTTTTCGCCGACTTCAGCGTCGCCAATCTTCTTCGCTTCCATGATGGGAAGGCGACCGGGCAGGTTTCCGTCGCGCCCATCTTCCAACACGAGAAAGGTTGCCCCCGGCATGAAATCTGTAAATGGAATGTCCTCTTGCACCTTGAAGAGAAGCTAGGCATTCCCGCGGCAAGAATTCTAGCCGTGGGCGATAGTACAAACGATATTTGTCTCCTGAAGCATGCGGGTCTGGGAATCGCGTTTGAGCCGAAAACTGACGCTGTACGGATGGCATCCGGCAACTGGATTCAAGGTGATCTCCGGAAGGCTTTGGAATTCTGCACAAACTGGGAGTCTGCCATGACGCAAGCCTGACAGACTAGATCCCAAATCTGCGCGAGGCACAGGAGATTCCGCTCTCACTCTCGAAAATCGGAATCAATCCGACGTCTCGATTCCATCCCCACTGCGGAAGACAAAGCACCACCTAGAGGTGTAGACTTCCATTCACAGGGTGAAAAGATAAATCTGCTGCTGCTATCCCTATGAAGAAAAATTAGTTAACGATTTCGGCCCACCGGCCTTAATCCGATTCAGCAATCTTACCATCGTAGATTAAAACTGCGGAAGCGCTTGTGTCCAATTGCGGAAACGAGCGCTTTTGCATTTCGAAATCTCAATCGGAGTTCTCATCATGACCGAAGAACAAAAAGCCCGGCGCGCCGAAGTCGCCCGGGAAAACGGAGCAAAAAGCCGCGGCCCCGTCTCGGGCCTCGGCAAGTACATCGCTTCTCTCAACAGCATTACGACCGGTGAGCACCTCGAATTACTCAAGGAGGAACTCCCCGAGTGCGTCGCCCTGCTTTCCTCGGATTGCTGGGTCAGCTACCTGCGACTCTATCGGAAGCACTTACGTCAATTCCAGCCCAATTCCGGATGTGAACAGACTATCGTCCGGCATATGGCGATCGAACTCTTCCAATTAGAGCGAACGATTTCGCTCGAAACTTACGCCCGCCAGTGTCTCTTGGACGCGAACCTGCGTGCTTACCCGGATATGCCGGATCGGATGCGCGAACTGACGAGTTACGAAAAGGGCCTCCAAAAGGAAAAGCTATGGCGATCTCTCCAGCGGGACAAGAAATCCCATCAGAGCGCCTACGCTAGCCATTGCAAGATGCTGCAACAAATCCGTCGGGATTTCCCAATGGTTCCTCCGGAGCCAATTAACACCGACGCCGACAGAAACGGTGCCGAACCGCCGTCACCGCCTCCGGAAGTGGTGAAGGAGATGCTGGATCACGCCGACCGTGCCAAAAACGAACCAAACTACGAATTGCCCCGCTGGGTGGCCGATATGCTACTCGACGACGAACTGATGGCCGAAATCGCCCCGAGTTACGACGTCGCCGCGCTCCTCGAAAAGCTCACCGTCACCCCGGTTCCCCTGGCTGCCTAGAAAAAGCGGCAGAACCAAAAAGCGAACCCAGAGATTTCTATTCAAAAAAGTCACCTAAATCACTCAAACAAATAGAGTTATCGGAAACAAGGCGAATTCGACAAATACAAATTTCTCAAACTCTATCCAAATCGATCGACCGTGATTGAGCACCTCCCGAGCATCCCGGGCGGCGGGGCGTCGGGGCATCGAGCCCCCACGCCCCGCCAGGACCAACCAAAAAAACGAACCCGCCCACCAGACCGGCGAAAAGGCCCCGAGACCATTGGAAAAAAAGGGCTTACGCCAAGTTAAGCCGGCGGCGGCCCACTCAAAAAAACACGGCTCACTGGAGTCCCACCCCCTCAATGCCGTAGAATTAAACCTGAGTGGGCTCGTAGCTCATCCGGATAGAGCACCGACCTTCTAAGTCGGGGGTAGGGGGTTCGAGTCCCTCCGGGCCTACCACTCACCCCTATCGCTTCTCTGTCAACTCCGACACCGCCCCGTCCGCGTCGCGAATCCGCATCACCATCTTCGTCCGGTCGTCCACCTCCCGCAAGGGCAAATCCACTACAAACGCCGTCATCCGGTCCACGGTTGCCTTCTTCGCCACCCGCTCCTCACTCGCAAAGCTCGGGTTGTACTTCTCCCCCAACTCCGGAACCCCCAAAAACACGTTCTTGGCGTCTACTTCCGGGATAAACCGCCCCGCCACCGTCTTCCCCCCCGTCGTCACCTCCAAATTCAGATCCCGTACCTGAAAGGGATAGCCCGAAGGATTCGTCACCCGAAAGTCCAACACAACCACCGAGCGCTGATCGTCCAACTTCCCCGTCCGTACCTTTTTCACCTCACCCACCAACGCCACCTGCTGACCGCGGTTCACGGACAGGCCGCCCGCAAACAACAGTGCCAAAAGAACCAGCCCCGCCCCCGCGCAGATCCACAGCGTCTTCGAAGGCATCCGCTCTCTACCCCCGCTTCTCAGCGATCCGCAACATCTCGATCATCGACTCATGCGACTTAGCGATCTGCTCGGCCCCAAAAATATGGCACTCCAAGCCCACCTGCCCGGTATACCCGTCCTTCTCCAAGGCCGTAAAGATCGGAGCCCAATCAATCCAATCCGAGTAGGCCTTCAAAACGCTCTTACCCTTGATCTGCACATTCCAAAGCTTCGCCTTCGGGATCAACTGATACCCCTCCGGGAAAGGGCTTTCCTTGACGTGCATTCCGTTCAGAGCGTCCCAATTAACCCCAAAATGCTTCGACGGAATGGCCTTCATATACGCCGCCAACTCCGCGCAGCTAGCTACGTTACAAGCCACCTCGTTCTCGAGCGTCAGGCGGATCCCCTCCTTCTCCGAGATCTTCACAAGTGGCCCCAAAACGTCCACAATCCGCTGCATGTCCTTCGCTGGATCCACCGTCCGCAAGAAGGCGAACACCCGCACCTTATCCGTCCCCAACGCTTGCGCCGCCCGGATCGACTTCATCAGGTCCGCCTCACGCCGGTCATACGCCTGCTGATCCCGCGCCAACCGCGTCGTCCGCTGCTCCGGCGTGTCCGTCCGCGGCTTCATCGGCTCGGTCCCAGGCAGCAAAAATTTGCACTGGCCCGAGTTGAAAAACGAGACCTTCACCCCGCCGTCCTTGAACTCCTTGGCGGCCTGCTTCAGCTCCTCCGCCGTCAGGTCCGCATAGTGCTTCTTCGCCCCCGGCACCCCCCGCACTTCCAGCCACTTCAGCCCATGTTTATGGGCAAACTCAATCCCTTCAGCCGGCGTTTTGCCGCTCTCGTCCGTAACACTGCTCAAGCGGCTACGATCGATCTTTGTGGTCTTCGCCCAGCCGGCAAAGGGTAGTGCAAGAGAGGCTCCGAGAAGCTCGCGACGGTTCATGAGCCCTAGTGTATCTCAGCTAATCCCCCATCAACTTGCCATACGCCGCCAACCCCGGGTAGTTGTCGCAGATCGCCTTCAACGCCGCCGTCAACGGGATCGCCAACACGAGGCCAATCCCGCCCCACAGGAACCCCCAGAACATCAGCGCCACTGTCACCACCAGCGGATTCAAGTGCACCCGCGAACCCACCAGCTTCGGGTAGAGCAGGTTCAGCGCCATCAGGTGGAAAAACGCCACCGTCGTCCCAATCACGATGTACGCCGTCAGGTTGTCATAGATCGTCAGCGCCGCAAAGAACGGAGGCAAAATCGCCAGCGGCAACCCGATGTACGGGATCAAAGACAGGAACCCGCTCAGCGGTCCCACCAGCAGCCAATACGGCACCTTTACCACCCAAAAAAACCCTGTGCTCAACAGCGCCAGCACCAACCCCAACAGGAAGTTGCCTACGACGTATGCCCGCGTCATCTGCGCAATCCCGTCCAAGGTCCCCGCCGCAATCCCGCGCGCCTCCCCGCTAAACACCCGGAGGAAGTTGTAGACGAAATGGTCCCGCCAAGCCAGCATGAAGTACACGAGAAACGGCACAAACGACACCATCAAAGCAATGTCGTAGAACTGCCGCCAGTTCGAATACAGGTACTCCACAATCGGCGATCGCTCCGGCCGAATCCGTACCTCCTGCACCGCCGGCGGCAGCAACGGCGCCATCGGCGGATCCGTCGTGCGCCGGCGCCGCAGCTTCTGCTCGGCCAACTGCTTCTCCTGCTCCCTCCGCTGCGCCTCCATCTCCCGTACCCGCTTCGGGGCCATCATGTCGTTGATCGTCTTCTCCGCCGACTCCACCTCCATCAGCACCTTGTCGCTTAGGTCGTTCACCCGGTTCGTATACGCCGGCAACTCGTCCCACAAACCTTGCACCTGCGAGTACGTCAGTAGCGCCGCCAGGTACAGCATCAGCAGCGCCAAACTGCAAACCAGAAAACTCGCAAACCCGCGCGGCAACCGCAGCCGCATGAACAACTGCACCGCCGGATCCAGGATGAACGCAATGAAAATCCCCACCAGC
Organism: Bryobacteraceae bacterium; assembly: GCA_046597015.1. Classification (GTDB taxonomy): domain Bacteria; phylum Acidobacteriota; class Terriglobia; order Bryobacterales; family Bryobacteraceae. The sequence goes on along the minus strand of JBKJLJ010000879.1, from coordinate 3,947 downwards.
AGGGTCACAATAAACAGCCGCCCCAGGTAGAGCAACGCGCACACCACCCCCAGCGTGAACAACACGCTCCCGGTGCTGCGCACCTTCAGAATCGGTAATGTGGAAGGATCTTGAATCGACAACGGACAAACCCCGATAATCCGTTAATCTAACATGTAGATGCGTATCTTGGCTCTCGATTATGGCCGCCGCCGTATCGGCGTCGCTCTCAGTGACCCCCTCGGCATCATGGCCCACGGCCAGGAGACGCTCACCCGCGTCAATATCCGCACCGACATGCTCACCCTCAAAACCCTCATCGCCGATCAAGGCGTCGGCCAAATCGTCGTCGGCCTGCCGCTCCATATGAGCGGCCAGGAAAGCGAACTCTCCCGCGAGGCACGGTCGTTTGCCTTCCGCCTGTCGGAAGAATCCGGCGTCCCCTTCCTCATGTGGGACGAACGCATGTCCTCCATCGAAGCCAACCGCTACCTCGCCGAATCCGGCCGCGCCAAAGGCAAGCGCGGCAACATCGACCGCATGGCCGCCGAACTCATCCTCAACAGCTACCTCGGAGCGCTGGGATGAAGCGGCTCCGCTGGCTCGTCCCGCTCGTCCTGCTCGTCGTCGCAGCCCTCATCGGGTCCCTGTTCATACCCGGTCTCGCCCACACGCCGGAGGTCTATACCGACATCGATCGCGGCTCCTCCACGCGCTCGATCGGCGACCAACTCGCCGCCCAGCGGGTCGTCAAGTTCGGCTGGCAAATCAGCCTCGCCCGCCTCCTCCAACCCAACCGCAAACTCCAGGCCGGCGAGTATCGTTTCGCCAACCCCGCCTCCCCCTGGCAGGTCTTCGATCGCATCGCCCGCGGCGACGTCAACTACTACGAACTCCGCATCCCGGAAGGCTACAACCTCTTCGACATCGCCAAGGCCGTCGGCGAGCAGGGGATCATCACCGAAGCCGATTTCCTGAAAGCGGCCCGCAATCCGAAGCTAATCCGAGATCTCGCCCCCACCGCCCCGTCGCTTGAAGGCTTCCTCTTCCCCTCCACCTACCGCATCACCCGCTCCACCACCGCCGAAGCCCTCTGCGCGCTGATGGTCGCCCACTTCCGCCGCGAATGGAACGCGCTCCAACCCAAAGCGCCGGTCCTTGAAACCGTCACCCTCGCCTCCCTCGTCGAAAAGGAAACCTCTATCCCCGACGAGCGCCCCCTCGTTGCCGGCCTCTACGCCAAGCGCCTCGCAATCGGCATGAAGCTCGACGCGGACCCCAGCACCGCCTACGCCGCTCTCCTGCTCGGCGTCTGGCGCGGCACCATCTACCGCTCCGATCTCGATCGCGAGCATCCCTACAACACCTACAAAACCATCGGCCTGCCCCCCGGCCCTATCGCCAACCCCGGCGCCGCCGCGCTCAAAGCCGCGCTCCATCCCGCTTTCACCGACGCCCTCTTCTTTGTAGCCCGCGGCGACGGCTCCGGCGGTCACCGCTTCTCTAAGGACGCCGCCGCGCACAACCGCGCGGTCGCCGAATACCGCCGTGGCCAGCAAAAAACAGCTCCTCCAACAGTTGCTCTCAAACCCCGTCCCGGATCGCATTGACCCCGGTCAGTTCGCCGCTCTCGCCGCCCAACTCGCGCCCATCTCGACGTCCTATCTCCGCCATCTCCTCCGCGATTCCGGCGTCCCCCTTGATGCCCTCGTCGAAGGCGTCCGGCAGGACTCCTTCGACCATCTCGCCCGCACCCTCTCCGCCCTCAGCGCCGCCTACGAGCAAAATCCAAAACCCGCTCGCGCGCTCGTCCTCGAAGCCAAAGCTCATGCCAAACTCGCTCTGCGCCGTGACCCCAATCCCGCCGCCCGGCAGTTGAAAATCGACTGGATGATCCGCTGGCTCGAAAACCCGCCGATCTTCCCGCTCTGGGTCTCCCTTCAAAAGCGCGCTACTGAAACTCCACCTGCTGCACCTTGATCACGTCGCCGGTCAACTCCCCGGTCACCTTCGCCTTCAAGTCCTTTTCCCGGTTCAGCTTCTTCAATTGCCCCAAAGTCCGCGCGTTGCCGCCTTCGTCAAACTTCACGAACTTGCCGTCGGCCAGCACCAACCCGTAGCCGCCCTTGGCACAGTTCACCGCGCACTCCCGCGTGTGCGAAGCCAGGTCCTTCCCCTTGCACATCACGTCCACCACCGTCCCCGTCCAGGTCTCTGCCGCCGCCAAACCCGCCATTGTCAATAAACCAAAGTAAATTTTCATGCCTGAATCATAGCCGATCAGAGTACTAAGCGTCTTGCCCTAGTGGCTAATGCTCGCTCGCTTCGCGTCGATAACAGAATCATGCACCCGATCGCATTCTTCAACGTCTATATAGTGGTAGCGACATTTTGCGTCGTGGTTCTCCTCCTCAGCACCTATCGTAAGCAAGCCAAAACCCGACGGGTCCGGCGCATCGAATCAAGACTCATCGGCTGGTGAAAGATTCCTATTGATGCCTGAGCCCCCGGGAGTTTATACTCTTCTTTTCGTGAGTACCTTTCCACAAGTCGGAACTCGGCTCTCGGCGCCGAACAAAGATCTCACCGATCCCCTTGCGCCTCGGCGCGAGGCCGCGCTTTTTTACGGTCTTTTTCTCCGCGGCCACTCCATCGATTCGCTGCGCCGGGACATAGACGTTCCCGTGCTGCTCCATAAAAAATGGACGAATGGCAATCAGTACGAAGGCAACTTCCGAGACAATTTGCGCCAGCTCTACGACTATCGCAAGCAGGTGCTCGCCATCTTCGATGAGCTCGTTCTGAACGAACGAGGCCGCACCAGAATACAATAGGCAATGCGGTTACCTCTTTACCAAGTGGACGCCTTTACCTCGCGTCTGTTCGGCGGAAACCCCGCCGCCATTTGCCCGCTCGAAAGCTGGCTCCCCGACTCTCTGCTCCTGTCGATCGCCATCGAGAACAATCTCGCTGAAACGGCCTATTTTGTGAAAGAAGCCGACGGCTATCGCCTCCGCTGGTTCACTCCCACGGTCGAAATGGATCTCTGCGGCCACGCCACCTTGGCCGCCGCCTACGTGTTGTTTGAGTGCCTCGGCCTCGCGGGCGATTCGGTCCTTTTCTACTCGCGCAGCGGGCCGCTGACGGTCACTCGGAAGGGCAATCTGTACACGCTCGACTTCCCTTCCCGGCCGCCGCTGCCGGTCCCCGCTTCGGACGCCGTCACGGCCGCCCTGGGCCTTGCGCCGCAGGCCGTGCTCGCGTCGCGGGACCTGCTCTGTGTCTTTAACTCGGAAGCTGAAGTGGCCGCACTGACGCCCGATATGAGGGCGTTCGCGGGCCTGTCGCACCTAGCCGTTATTGTCACCGCCCCTGGCGACGATTGCGATTTCGTCTCCCGCTTTTTCGCCCCGGCCCTCGGCGTCGACGAAGATCCGGTCACGGGCTCCGCCCACTGCACCCTAACGCCCTACTGGGCCGAACGGCTCGGAAAAACGCGAATGATCGCCCGCCAGATCTCCGCCCGCAGCGGAGATCTGATCGTCGAACAGGCCGGCGACCGTGTCAAGATGAGCGGCCACGCGGTCCTCTACTTGGAAGGCTTCGCTAACGTCGCCATGTAGTTTCGCCAGCCGCCCAAAGGGGTGATCTCCTGGCCGCCTTCGACCGCGAAAGGCTCACAGAGGAAGCCCTGCACGGTCGAACCGTCGGCCAGCGTCAACGTTCCAATGGAAAGGGGTGCCGGCACGAGCGCTACGAAACTGCCGTAGTTCTCCACTGGCATCGCCCACACCTCCACTTCGATTCCTGAACCCACTCCGCTACCGGTGCGCACGAGCCCCGGCTTCGGCGGGGTTGTCCCCGGCAGCGCGTAGAACTTGTAGTGCATCGCCGTCCGCGTCGTCCGCATCAGCTTCGCTCCGCGCTCGGTCAACTGCCCGTTCAGTGGCATGCCGCTTAAATGCGCG
>JBKJLJ010000865.1:0-3357 GCA_046597015.1 Bryobacteraceae bacterium | reverse complement strand
TTCAGATAGTGGATCATGTCGGGGACGGTGACGTCCTCCTTGGTAATTTCGAACTGAGGGCGGCTCTTGGCGCGCTCAATCACTTTTTGGAGCGTCTGGACCAAATCGAAGAGGGTAACGGCGAGGCCCTGCTCTTCGTCGGCCAGGAAGTCTTTCAGCGCCGGGTTCGACCAGGCGGCCTCTTCGACAAGGCGCTTCTGTTGCAACATTTCCGCCGCGTTCTTAAAACGTTCGTGTTCGATCAGGCGATCGACGAGTTCCTGCCGCGGGTCACCCTGGGGATCGAGCTTTTCGAGTTCAGGATCCCGGGGCAGCATCGTCTTTGACTTAATATGAATCAGCGTCGCCGCCATGTAAACGAATTCGGCGCTCAATTCGATATCCAGGGCAGAAGCCTGTTCAATATACTGAAGATACTGACCGGTGATTCGGGCGAGAGGGATGTCGTAGATGTTGATTTGGTGCTTGCGAATCAGATCGAGCAGGAGGTCCAGGGGACCTTCATACTGCTCAATGTGAATATTCAACGGAGACGACACGTCCTTTCAGAGTAACACCGTTCAGGGTGTCGGCGTGACGGGCTTTTTCGTCCACTCGGTAATCCAGTCGAGGACGCTTTGGTACCAAAGTAAACTGTTCTGCGGTTTGCCGATCCAGTGGCCTTCATCGGGGAACGTCAGTAGCTTCGACGGGACCTTCTTCATCTGCAAGGCGGTGAAGAGTTGGAGCCCTTGGCCGAGGGGGACGCGATAGTCGAGATCGCCGTGGATGACGAGCATCGGCGTACGAAATTCGTTGGCGAAGTAGCTGGGGGACCACTTCGCGTAACTGTCAGGGTTATCCCACGGCATCCCGCGGAACTCCCAGTTGACGAACCAGAGCTCTTCGGTTTCCCCGGCCATGCTGCGGAGATCGTAAACCCCTGCGTGGGAAACGAGCGCTTTGAACTTCTGGGTGTGCCCCAGCATCCAATTCACCATGTAGCCGCCGTAGCTACCGCCGGCGGCGGCGAAGCGGTCGGGGTCTGCCCAGGTCTGTCCGGCTACGCTATCGACGGTCGCCATAATGTCCTCATAGACCTTGCCGCCCCAATCGTTGTTGATTTCGTCCGTGAATTTTTGACCGTAGCCTGTGGAGCCTCGGGGGTTGGGCATGACGACAACGAAGCCGGCGGCGGCGAATATCTGAGGGTTCCAGCGGTAGCTCCAAGCTTCGTTCCAGGCACCTTGCGGACCGCCGTGAATCAGGAAGAGCACAGGGTACTTCTCCTTGGGATTGAAGCCGGGGGGCTTGAGTAAGAAGCTCGACACCTTAGCCCCTTCGGCGCCGTTGACGGTCAGTTCCTCGAAGTTGGGTAGATCGTAGTCGGTGACGACCACATCGTTCATTTTCGTGAGCGGAGAGATTTGCCCGTCGGCGGAGTCGACGCGGTAGATCTCGGTAGGCCGGGAGCCGCTTTGCTGCGTGAAGACGATTGTCTTCGCGTCGGGGGTGAACTGCATGTCGTCGTACGTGGCGTTGCCGGAGACGATGGACCGCGCGCTGCCGGCCCCGTTGATCACGAACATTTGGATGCTCTGTCGGCCGCGGTCTTCGACCGTGAAGAACAGGCGCGTCGAGTCTGGCGTCCACGTCAAGCCCTGAATATTTAGATTGATGCCCTCCGTGAGATCGCGGACTTTGCCCTCGGTACGCTTCATGACGAAGAGCCGCCAGCGGTCGGCTTCGTAGCCGGCGGTCTTTTGGGCGCGCCAAGCGATCCATTGGCCGTCGGGAGAGTAGGTTGGGGATACGTCGGCGCCCGGGGTACTGGTGATCTTGGTCGCTTCGCCGCCATCGGCGGAGACGGTGTAGAGGTTGCTATTGGTGGACAGGGCCTGGTCACCGTCGGTGTTGACGACGTAGCAGACCTCTTTGGAATCGGGCGAGATGGCGTATCCGTCGGGTCCGCCAAGGGAGAAGGTGGGCACTTCGAACGGTCCGGGCGTGAGATCCTTGCTCGGGCCGCCTTCGGCGGGCACGACGAGCAGATGGCTACGACGCTTCGATTGCCACGTGGTCCAATGCCGATAAAGTAAAGAAGTATAGACGCGGGCCTTGGTTTTGCTCGCTTTTTCATCGGCCAGCTTCTTTTCGTTGCAGGCTTCGTCAGTGCACTCGGGATACACTTCGCTGACGAACAGGATCCGCTTGCCGTCGGGGAAGAAGGTGAGTCCGGCGGCCTCGGTGGCGATTTTGGTGATGGCATTGGCGCTCGTCCCGTCGGCGTTCATCATCCAAATTTGAGAGGAGCCGCCGCGGTCGGAGATGTAGGCGATTTTTTTGGAATCGGGGGACCAACGAGGGCGATCGTTGCTGCCTTCGGTGGTAAGCGCGAAAGGGGTGCCGCCCGCGAGCGGGATTCTGTAGATCTGGCTCGTTTTCTTGTTTTCCGCTACATCGACCGTTTGGACGACGAAGAGAACCGTTTTTCCATCAGGAGACAGTTGGGGGTCCGAAAGGCGCTTCATGCGCATTAACCCGTCAGTATCAAATGGTTTAGCGGCCGTGAGGCAAACGGCGAGAGCGGCCCAGAGACAAAGAATCCGCAGCATTCCTCTATTGTAGTGGAGCCCTGCGCGATAATATCGAAGTCACTCTCATGATTCGCGCATTCAAAAATATTCTCCCTACAGTCGCCGATTCCGCGTACGTCGATCCCGCCGCCATCGTCATCGGGCAGGTAACTCTCGGCGATCGGGTAAGCATTTGGCCCAACGCGACGCTGCGAGGCGACGTGAACAGGATTTTTATCGGTGACGATTCGAATATTCAGGACAACGCGGTGGTTCATGTCGAGCACCTGCTCCACGAATGTCACGTTGGCGAGCGCGTAACGGTGGGCCATGCGGTGGTGCTGCATGGTTGCGTGATTGAAGATGATTCTCTGATTGGCATCGGGGCGATAGTGCTGAACGGTGCTCGGGTAGGGCGGGGGTCAGTAGTGGCGGCCGGGTCGCTGGTGCCGGAAGGGATGCAGATTCCGCCGGGATCGCTCGTGATGGGGGTTCCCGCGAAGCTGCGCCGGGAGGTCTCGGCAGAAGAGCAGGGGCGCTTCCGTTCGAACGCCGCCCACTACGTTAACTTAGGACAAACTTACAAGAATGATCAAAGCAGTTAAGGGTACCCGCGACATCCTTCCGCCGCTCTCCGGCGTCTGGAATCAGGTGGAGGCCACCGCACGCGAGGTCTTCCGCTCATTCAACTATCACGAAATCCGTACCCCCATCTTTGAGGAAACCGCCCTGTTCTCCCGCGGCGTCGGTGAGGAGACCGACATCGTGTCGAAGGAAATGTACACCTTTGACGATCGCGACG
>JBKJLJ010000475.1:0-6432 GCA_046597015.1 Bryobacteraceae bacterium | reverse complement strand
CTCCATCGTCTTCGCCGTGCTCGAAACGTACTTCACCATGCTCGCAAACCCATCCGCCGGCAACCCCATCGTCTTCCTCTCCTCCGCCGTCAACGGCCGGTCGTCAAAGAAGAACCGCGGCTCCACACTCGACTGCCGAAACTTCGTATCCGTCAGCCACCAGCGCACCGGCAACGCAATCGCCAACTCCACCATCGCCCCGCCCCGCTCCACCGTCAGCTTCGCTTGCATCGCCGTCCGCGGTGTCTCGTTATACCGGTGCTGCACGTCCCCAAACGTCCACACCGTCTTTCCTTCCCACTGAGCAATCCGATCCCCCGCCTTCACCCCGGCCGCCGCCGCCGCCCCCGCCGCTTCCTTCACCACCAAACCCTTCGGCACGTCCAGCGTCACCCCAATCGCCTTCAAATCCGGCGACCGAAACAGGTGCTGCCGCTTGTCCAACGTCCCGTCCTGTTGCCGATGCAGATTCTGATAATCGCCAATCAAATGGCACTCCACGCACTGGTTCCGCGCAAAAGTCCGCTCCACCAGCAGCGAGTAATTCTTCGGAAAATCCGGCTTCGGCCGTGCCGTCGCCGGAGGCCGCTTGGCATGCAACTCCAACCCCTTCGCCGCCGCCAGCGTCAAGCTTTCCATGTTCAAATACGCGTCCGGCGAATTCGAATCCCGCCCCCCGTATCGCATGTAAATCTGCTCGTCCGCGTTCAACAAATAGAAGTAGAGTGTATTATTCCGATCATGCTCAAACAGCCCAATATCAATTGTGTCCATCCGCGTGATCCGCACGCACACGTACTGCCGCAACAGCTTGCCCAACGGGGAATCTTTTGGTGACAGCACAACCTGTGCGTCAAAAACCCTACCGTTTGTTCAAGGCTCGCACCGAAATTCCAGGAAGATCGGCTTCCCCGTCGCCTGCGCCGACTTCACCGCCTCGGCATAATTGTCCAGCCACACGATATCATCGTCCTGGCCCATCGCCATCGCGGCCACACCCAAAACCAGCAGCAAAAGTCGCATAATCTAACCCAATTGTAGCAATATGCCTATCCGCCTCTCCGCCTTCCCCAAGTGCTATCTTGACGCCATTGCCGGCGACCGCTCCATGACCGTCTTCGACTGGATCTCGATGGCCCGCCCGCTCGACGCCGACGGCCTCGAAATGTACGAAGGCTTCTTCACCTCCCTCGAACCCGCCTATCTCGACTCGGTCGGCGAAGCCATCTCCGGAGCCGGCTTCTCCATGCCCATGCTCTGCTGCTCGCCGGATTTCACGAACCCCGATCCCTCCGCCCGCCGCCGAGCCGTTGATCACCACGCCGCCCTCATCGCCGTCACCCGCCGCCTCGGCGGACCCGGTGCCGTCTGCCGCGTCCTCAGCGGCCAGCGCTACCCCGAAGTCACCCGCGAACACGGCCTCCACTGCGTCGTCGAATGCATCGAAGCCCTCCTCCCCGTCGCCCGCGAATACGACATCGTCCTCGGCCTCGAAAACCATTACAAAGACGGCTTCTGGCGCTACCCCGAATTCGCCCAAAAGAAGGACGTCTTCCTCGAACTCCTCGACCTCATCCCTGACACAAAAAACTTCGGCGTTCAATACGATCCCTCCAACGCCCTCGTCGCCGGCGACGATCCCATCGAACTCCTCGAACTCGTCGCCCCCCGCGTCGTCTCCATGCACGCCTCAGACCGCTACCTCGTTCCCGGTGCCTCCCTCGAAGACCTCCGCCAATCCGACGGCACCCTCGGCTACTCCCCCTCCCTCCGCCACGGCGTCACCGGCGAAGGCCTAAACGATTATCACGAAATTTTCCGCATCCTCGCCGCCCATCGCTATGCCGGTTGGATCAGCCTCGAAGACGGCATGAACGGCATGGACGAAATGGTCGCCTCCCTCGCCTTCCTCCGCCGCATGAGCGCCCAATATTTCCCGGAGCCCGTTTAATGAAAACCGGCCTCATCGGCTGCGGCAAAGTCGGCCACCTCCACGCCGCCGCCCTCTCCGAACTCAGCCGGTTCACCGCCGTCTGCGATCACGACCCCACCCGCGCCGCCGCCTTCGCCGCCCAATACGGTGCCACCGCCTATACCGACGTCCCCACCATGTTCGCCGCCGGCGTCGAGGCCGTCGTCGTCTGTACGCCCCATCCTCTCCATGCCGCTCCCGCCGTCGCCGCCCTCGAACGCGGCATCCATGTCCTCGTTGAAAAGCCCCTCGCCGCCACCGTCGAAGACTGCGACCGCATGCTCGAAGCCGCCGCCCGCTCCGGAGCCCGCCTCGGCGTCGTCAGCCAGCGCCGTTTCTTCGAACCCGTCCTCGCCATGAAAGCCGCCATCGACCAAGGCAAAATCGGCACCCCCATCCTCGGCACCGTCGCCATGTTCTCCTGGCGCGACGAAGCCTACTACCGCTCCGACCCCTGGCGCGGCAAATGGTCCACCGAAGGTGGCGGCGTGCTCATTAACCAAGCCCCCCACCATCTCGATATCCTCCAATGGCTCATGGGCCCCCTCCAGTCCGTCTCCGGCATCGCCAGCAATCTGAATCATCCCTACATCGAAGTCGAAGATACCGCCATCGCTAACATCCGTTTCACAAGCGGCGGCCTCGGCAACATCGTCTGTAGCCTTTCCCAAAACCCCGGCATCCACACAAAGATTCACATCCACGGTTCAAACGGCTACTCCGTCGGCACCCAAACCGACGGCGGTGCCACCTTCATCGCGGGCATGACCGGGGCCATTCTCGAGCCCGCCTACAACGACTTATGGACCATCCCTGGCGAATCCGCCCCCACTTACGCCGCCCCCGCTGACCCCATCAACCACTATCATCGCCTCCAGGTCCAGGACTTTCTCCACGCCATCACGGAGGACCGCCCCTTCGTATCACCCGCCGAAGACGGTAGAAAAGTCGTCGACCTAATCCAAAAAATTTACTTATGCTCTGCGACATATTTGGCGCTATGATACGAACTTTTTTCTCTCGGTAAATTTTCTCTGACTTTCCTTCTCTTCGCCGCGGCCTCCTTCGCCCAGTGCTCCGCCTCTTCACTAACGGGAGCTTACGGCTACACCATTGACGGCACCATCACCAATGAAAACAATTGCCTGATCACCGCTTCGCAAATCGGGCGAATCGTGTTCAATGGCACCGGAGGCTACACCGGCGTCTCCATCTCCACCACCGGTGGCAAGGCCGATGTCAGCGAGTACTCGGGCGTCATCGAGGTTCTGGCGGATTGCACCGCCGTCGGGAAGACCGGCACCGGCGCTGGCGCCACCGATTTTGACCTCGTCGTCGTCGACGCCGGCAACAGTTTCGCGCTCGTCATTCGCGCCGGCGATGCCACCCTTTCCGGCAGCGGCTCTAAGATCGACAACCAAGGCAGCTGCAGCAACTCTCCCTCAATGGCACCTACGGATACCAGGGCAACGGCACCGTGGCGGTTGACGGCAAGGGCCGCTCTACCGCCGAAATCGGGATTGTCACCTTCGATGGCAGCGGCGGAATGAAAGGCACCTACAGCAACATCTCCGGTGGAGCCTCCGAACGCAGATCCTTCACTGGTATCTATGCCTTGGGTGATATTTGCTACGCCGCTGCCGGTTATTCCCTCGAAGGCGTCACCTACGAAATGAACATCATAGTGATCGGCAACGGCAACCAATACCTCTACTCGGAAGTCGCCCCCGGCTATGTTGTCTCCGGCAACGGCACCCGCACCGCTCCGCGCTAACGTCCCCTCGGGAGGTGAGATAAGATAGCGCAGTGCGCCATCTACTCACCTCTCTCCTCCTCGTCTTCCCCCTTGTCGGGCCCCTCCTCGCTCAAGATTTCCACCTCAAAAACGGCGACCGCGTCGTCTTTTTCGGTGATTCCATCACCGACCAGCGCCTCTACACCACCTTCGCCGAAACCTTCGTCCTCACCCGCTTCCCCGATCGCAAAATTGCATTCACCCATTCCGGCTGGGGCGGCGACCGCGTCACCGGCGGCGCCGGCGGCGGCATCGCCCAACGCCTCGATCGCGACGTCTTCCCCTACCAGCCCACCGTCGTCACCATCATGCTCGGCATGAACGACGGCCGCGTTCGCGCCTTCGATCAACAGATCTTCGACATCTACTCAAACGGCTATCGCAACATCATCAAGCAGCTAAAAACTAACCTCCCCAACGCCCGTATCACCGCCATCCAACCCTCCCCCTACGACGACGTCACCCAGGAACCCCGCTTCCCCGGCGGCTACAACGCCGTCCTCCTTCGCTACTCCGACTTCCTCGCGACCCTCGCTCAATCCGAAAAACTCACCCTCGCCGACCTCAACCGCCCCGTCACCGCCATGCTCGCCAAAGCCAAGGCCTCCGACCCCGCCCTCGCTCCCAAAATCATCCCCGACCGCGTCCACCCCGGTGCCGCCGGGCACCTCATCATGGCCGGCGGCCTCCTCACCGGGTGGAACGCCCCCAGCGTCGTCAGCACCGTCTCCATCGACGTCTCCACCCGCCGCTTCGTCAAAACCGAAAACACCGCCGCTGACATCCTCGCCTTTGCAAATGGCGTCACCTGGACCCAAAGAGACCGCGCCCTCCCCATGCCCGTCGATACCTCTGACCCCGTCATGGCCCTCGCCGTCAAGTCCTCTGACTTCATCGAACGCTTCAACCAACAGGTCCTCAAGGTCTCCGGCCTGGCCCCCGGCCCCCACACCCTCCGCATTGATGGCTGCGAAGTCGCCACCCGCTCAGCCGACGAATGGGCCGCCGGCGTCAACCTCGCCACCCTCTCCACGCCCATGTCGGCCCAGGCCACCCAGGTCCACGCCCTCACCCTCCGCCACACCGGGCTCCATCAAGCCCGCTGGCGTACCTACCAGGTCCCCCTCGCGAGTGACGGCCTAGCCAATCTCTCGAAAAGCCTCGAAGCCATGGATTCCGTCGAAAACGAAATCATTGCCCAACAGCGCCAACTCGCCCAACCCGTCCCCCACCGCTTCGAACTCCTCGCCGGCCCCTCCGCCTTCAAAGCGCTCTTCAACGGCAAAGACCTCTCCGGCTGGCACATCAGCCAAGTCAATCACCACGGCCAAACCGCCGCCTGGCGCGTCGAAGACGGCACCATCACCGGCGCCCAAGACCGCCCCGGCCACGGCGGCATCATCCTCACCGACAAGCCCTACAAAAACTTCGAAATCACCCTCGAAATCAACCCCACCTACGGCTGCGACGGCGGCCTCTTCCTCCGCGCCAACGAAAAAGGCGAAGCCTACCAGGTCCTCCTCGACTACCTCGACGGCGGAGCCATCGGCGGGGTCTACGGCGAGCGCCTCAAGGACGTTAAAACCTTCGTCCCCCAATGGCAGGAATGGTATCGGCGCAACGATTGGAACAATCTCCGCGCCCGCATCGAAGGCGACATCCCCCGCATTCAGGTCTGGCTCAACGGCATCCAAATCACCAATTTTATCGACACCGCCAACCACGGCTCCCCCACCGGCATGGTCGCCGTCCAGGTCCACGGTGGCAACCGCTGGATCCCCGACGGCAAGCAGCGTTTCCGCAACATCATGATCCGCGAACTGCTCTAGTCATTCATTCATTCAAGCGGCTTCAAGTGCCGCCGCGTCACCGCGTCCAACTCTTGCAGCCTCTTCCAAAACCCGTCCATCTGCCCCAGCGGCAACGCATTCGCCCCGTCGGAAAGCGCCCGTTCCGGCTCCTCGTGAACCTCCACGAAGATCCCGTCCACCCCAATCGCCACCGCCGCCCGCGCTAACGGCTCAATGAATTCCGGCTGCCCCCCGCTCCCGTTCCCCGCCGCTCCCGGTAACTGCACGCTATGCGTCGCATCAAAAATCACCGGCCACCCAAAGCTCCGCAGAATCACCAAACTCCGCATATCCACCACTAAATTGTTATAACCAAACGACGTCCCCCGCTCCGTCAGCAGGATATTATTATTCCCCGTCGAAGCCACCTTATCTGCTGCCAACCGAATATCCCAGGGCGAGACAAACTGGCCCTTCTTAATATTCACAACGCGCCCCGACCGCCCCGCCTCCAACAACAAATCCGTCTGCCGGCACAAAAACGCCGGAATCTGAATAATGTCGCAAACCTCCGCCGCCAAAGCCACCTGCCCCGGCTCATGCACGTCAGTCATGATCCGAAAGCCCCGGTCCTTCACCTGCTTCAGCATCCGCAGCCCCTCAATCAAGCCGGGCCCCCGATACGAGTGCACGCTCGACCGATTAGCCTTGTCAAAGGAGGCCTTGAAGACAAAATCCCCCGCCACCGCCTGAATACTCTCCGCCAGAAAAAACAGGTGATCCTGGCTCTCAATCACGCAAGGCCCAGCAATCAGCTCCAGGCTATTGGGCATGCATCAGCTCCGCACTCCGCCCAATTCGCCGCAAGTGCTCGT
>JBKJLJ010000452.1:0-9618 GCA_046597015.1 Bryobacteraceae bacterium | reverse complement strand
CCGCGAAGCCGTCCCGATCCCCCCTTTCCATCCGAACGCGATCGTACCCGTTCCCGCGCCTACTGCCCCCTCCGCCACCGGCCCACCCTTGGCACCGTTGATCGCCGCCATCACCTCCGCCCTTCCCACGTGCCGCCCCCGAATGTCGTTCAGTCCGCCGTCATTCGTCTCTCCCACCACCACATTCACACTCCGCACCCGCTCGTTCCCCGGCTGACCCAAAACGTAATCGAGCACCGCATCCGCCACCCGCGGCACGTTCAACGTCCCCGTCAGCAGAATCGGCGTCTCAATCTCTCCCAACTCGTTCACCTGCGTCGATCCCATCAACTTCCCAAACCCGTTCCCCACGTACACCGCCCCCGCCACCTTCTCTTGAAACAGGTTCCCCCCATGCGGCAGAATCGCCGTCACTCCTGTCCGGACGTTCTCTCCCCGAATTAAGGTCGTCTGCCCCACCTTCACCCCGGCCACATCCGTGATCGCGTTCAACGGCCCCGGCGGCAATGTCCCCACCACCACCCCGATCTCCCGCGCCCGCGGCCGCTGCTCCGCCCCTAGGACCACGACACTCAGAAACACCAAAAATCGCATACCTGTCAGCTTACTTCAGTACAATGGCAGCTATGCCGGAAGAGTCTTCGATCACAGACTTACTCCACCGCTGGTCGACCGGCGATCCCCTCGCCCTCGAAGCCCTCATTCCCCGCGTCCACGGCGAACTCCACGCCCTCGCCGATCTCTACCTCCAGCGCGAAACCCACGAAGCCACCGCCCCCACCTCCCTCGTCCACGATCTCTATCTCCGCCTCCTCCAGGAAAAGAAAATCGACTGGGAAAATCGGCATCACTTCTTCGGAATCGCCGCCCGTATTCTCCGCCAACTCCTCGTCGCCCGCGCCCGCGACCGCATGGCCCTCAAACGCGGCGCCGGCATCTCCGTCGCCTCCCTCGAACCCGGCATGGACGCCGAAGCACCCGCCGCTATTGACACCGCCGACGTCGTCGCCCTCGATACCGCCCTCAGCAAACTCGAGTCCTTCGACGCCCAGAAAGCCCGCGTCGTCGAACTCCGTTACTTCGGTGGCCTCAGCATCGAAGAAACCGCCGCTGCCACCGGCATCTCTATCTCTACGGTCAAACGCGAATGGGCCTTCTCCAAACTCTGGCTCCGCCGCGAAATCCTGGGCCTCGCATGACCACCGAACGCTTCCAGCAACTCGACGCCCTCGTTTCCGCCGCCCTCGAACTCCCCGCCAACGCCCGCGCCGCCTACCTCCGACACCATTGCGGCCACGATACCCCGCTCCTTCTCGAAGCCGAGTCTCTCCTCAACCTCTCGGACGATGAGTTCCTCGAAACGCCCCTCCTCCGGGACCACCGTCTCCACGCCGACGGCACCCATCTCGGCCCCTATCGCCTCGGCCCGCTCCTCGGCCGCGGCGGCATGGGCGCCGTCTATCGCGCCTCCCGCGCCGACGGCCAGTTCGATAAGCAAGTCGCCATCAAGCTCATCGAACATGTCTTCTCCTCCCCCACCGCCCTCGCCCGCTTCCATCAGGAACGAAAGATTCTCGCCCGCCTCGACCACCCCTCCATCGCCCGCCTCCTCGACGCCGGTCTCACCGCCTCCGGCTCGCCCTATGTCGTCATGGAACTCGTCGAAGGCGTCCCCTGCACCGCCCGCCCGCTGCCCCTCCCCGTCGCCCTATCCTTCTTTCGGCAAGTCTGCGCCGCCGTCCAATACGCCCATCAAAATCTAATCATCCACCGCGACCTCAAACCCTCCAATATCCTCCTTACCCCCTCCGACACCCCCAAACTCGTCGATTTCGGCATCGCCAAAGTCCTCGACCCCGACCACTCGACCGACGACACCCAGGCCGACCAGCGTCTCATGACCCTGAACTACGCCAGCCCCGAACAAATCCTGCGCCAACCCGTCTCCACCGCCACCGACATCTACTCCCTCGGCCTCGTCCTCTCCGAACTCCTCTCCGGCCAACCCGTCCGCCGCTGGTCCACGCTTCCCCTCCCGGACCTCCTTCGCGCCCTCGAAACCCCCGTCCAACCCTCCGCCACCATCCCCTCCGAACTCCGCGCCATCATCAGTAAATCCACCGCTGCCGACCCCACCCAACGCTATGCCTCGGCCCTCGACTTCGCCGCCGATATCGAACGCTACACCCTCGGCCAACCTGTCCTCGCCCACCCGCCCAGCGGCCTCTATATCGCCCGAAAATTCGCCGTGCGCCATCACTGGCCCTTGGCCGCCGCCGCTCTAGCCACCTCCCTCGCGCTCTTCGCGGTCGACACCATCGTCATTCAATCCCGCCGTGCCGACTCCGAACGCGCCATCGCCGTCGCCCAACGGCAGACCGCCGAAGCCGCCACCAGAGCCGCCGAGGCCAGCGCCCAATCCGCCCAACTCTCCACCGCCCAGGCCATCGCCCAGCGGCAACTCGCCGAAACCCGCCTCCGCGATGCCCGAGACTTCGCCCGCGCCGCCCTCTTCGAATTCGAACCCACCGCCGCGGCTCTCCCCGGCGCCCTCCCCCTCCGGAAGCAAATCGCCAGCCGCACCGCGATTCTCCTCGATCGCCTCTCCTCCACCCTTCAGCCTTCGGATTCCGAACTCCAGCGCGAACTCGCCGAAACTTACTCCCAACTCGGCCACGTCCAGGGCGGAGTCACCCACTCCAACCTCGGCGAACCCGAACAGGCTCTCGCGAGCTACCAACGCGCCGTCCAATCCCGCCTGATCCTGCTCAAAACTGAACCCGCCTACCCGAACGCGCTCGCCCTCCTCGCCGACGCCGAAATCACCCTCGGCAACCAACTGCGCTTCCTCCAACGCCCTGCCGAAGCCGAAGCCGCGTACGCGTCCGCCGCCGCCCACCTCTCTCGCGCCAAAACGAACCCCGTAAGCCTCAACGCCCTTAGCCGTCTCGCCTTCGCCCGCCGTAACTTTGCCCAGTTCTTGCAAATCGCCGAATCGCTCCTCGCCAAATCTCCCACCGATGACCGCTACCTCCGCAACGTCGCCCTCGGCCACAAGTACCTCGCCGCCAATTCCACCGACGACGCCGAACGCCTCAACCACGCCCGCCAAGCCCTCGTCACCGACGAAAAGCGCCTCGCCGCCAATCCCGACAGCGTGGAGCGCCAGCTCGATTTGAGCTTCGACCTGAGCACCCTCGGCTCCCTTTCCCGGCAAACTGACCCCGCCGCGGCGGTCGCCTATTTCCGCCGTACCGTCGACCTCCGCCGCACCGTTACCGCCAGCGACCCGAAAAGCGTCCTTTACCGCGATCGCCTCGCCGCCGCGCTCATCTACTGGGCCTTCGCCCAACTCGCCCTCGGCCAACCCCGCGAAGCGAAACCCGCTTTAACCGAAGCGATTGCCCTATCGTCCGAGTCCGACATCACCCTCATCGCCCAACTCGGCACCGCCATATCGACCGGCACCTGCCCCGCCACCCCGTCCCCCGGCGCCCTTCAGCAAAAGCTGCTTAAGTTCGGCTACGAGCTCGCCCAATGGCAAGCCCACCAAAAACAATGCGCCGCCCAATAAATTCTTGAGCCACTTTCCGCCCCGTTTTCTCACGTCTGAGTATGCGGACTCTCCTTGCGACGTTTAGCTGCGCCGCGGCCCTCCTCTCGGCCGCCCCCCCTGCTTATCAGGCCTCCTTCTTTTTTGAACCCAACCGCGGCCAGGCCCCCGCTGGAGTTCGCTTCCTCGCCTCCGGCGGCGACGTTACCGTACAGGTAGCCGACCAATCTATTTCCACCTCCCTCGCTGGCCAAAACGTCATTAAGATGACGCTCTCCAACAGCCTCCCACCCGCCCGCGTCGCTGGCGTCGACCGCCTCCCCGGCATCTCCAACTACCTCGACCGCCAACCCAACCTCACCGCCATCCCCCACTTCGCCGCCGTTAAGCTCGACCGCATCTACCCCGGCATTGACCTTGTCTATAAGGCCGACCAATCGCAGTTCGAATACGATTTCCACGTCGCCCCCGGTGCCGACCCTTCCCTAATCGGCCTCCGCTTCTCCGCCCCGCCCCGCCTCGACCCCTCCGGCGACCTCCTCCTCCCCACCCCTTCCGGCCTCCTTCGCCAACACCGTCCCGTCGCCTTCCAAACCATCAACGGCCAACGCGTCGATGTCCCCGTTCAGTTCCGCCTGAAAGACGCCAGCGTCTCCTTCTCCCTTGGCCAATACGACCCCACCCACGAGCTCATTATCGATCCGCCCATCACCTATCTCACTTACCTCGGCAGCCCCTCCTCGGACTCCTTCTACCGCCTTCGCACCGACGGCTCCGGCGCTCTGTACGTCTTCAGCAACAGCACCATCACGGCCCAGACCAACGCGATCGGCACCGCCACCGGCGGCATCACCGTGACGAAGTTCACCCCCGCCGGCCAACTCGCTTACTCGACGCGCCTCGACAGCAGTAACTCCAGTAGCCAGACCGTCGACTCCGCCGGCTTCGTCTACGTCGCCGGCGTCGCCCTCACGACGGGCACCCCCAACGTCCTCTTCAAGCTCAACCAAGCCGGCACTGCCCAGGTCTTCCGCACCACCATCCCCTTCTCCAATCTCCAAATCGAAGCTCTCACCGTCGACTCCACTTTCAACACCTACCTCGGTGGCCGCTTCGCCGCCCTTCCCACCACCTTCACCGCCACCCCCGGCGCCTTCCGTACCACCGCCTCCGGCGGCTTCCTCATGAAGTACGACCCCACCGGCACGACCAACCCCTATCGAACCTTCACCCCCAACGCCACCCGCTTCAACGGCCTAGCCGTGGATAGCGCAGGGAATCTCTACTTCAACACGATCATTCCGTCCGCTTGGAGCGCCACCCTCACCCTCGGCGGCGGCAGCGCTGACAATACCGGCGTCGCTAAGCTCAACCCCGCCGGCTCTGCTCTTCTCTACTCCCTCAACACCTCCTCCCTCCCCGCCAGTAACCTCGCCATCGACGCTAGCGGGAACCTCTTTCTCGGCGGAGCCGTCGGCACGAGCCTCCCTGTCCTCAACGCCGTCCAAGCCACTTACGGCGGCGGTGTCGCCGACATGGGCCTCGCCAAAATCAACGCCGCCGGCACGGCGCTCCTGTTCGCCACTTACTTCGGCGGCAGCGGGGAGGAAGGCTTCGGCAGCCTCGCCGTAGACCCCAGTGGCAACGCCTGGATCGGCGCCGTCACCACCTCCACCGATCTTCCACTCGTCGGCGCCACCCATTCCGCCCGCAGCGGCTCGGCCGATGGCTTCCTCGCCCAAATCAAAGGGGATGGCACCGCCGTTCTCTTCTCTACCTACGTCGGCTCCACCGCCGCCGAACGCAACTCCGGCTTTGATGCCGTCGCCGCCGATAACGGTGCCGGATACTTCGCCATCTCCACGCCCACGGGCACGCTCCCCGCCGTCAATGCGATCCAAGCCACCTACGGCACCGGTTCCAACAATCTCATCATCGGCAAATGGGGAACCACGATTCCCGCCGGCAACCAAACCCCTACGGTCACTTCCGCCGCCCCCGCTTTTGGCACCGGCACCTCCGCCACCCGTACGTTCGTCTTCACGGACTCCAACGGAGCCGCTGACATCGGCGTCGTCAACGTCCTCATCAACTCCGCCCTCGACGGCCGCAACGCCTGCTATCTCGCCTACGACAGCGTCGGCAACGTCCTCGTCCTCCTCCGCGATAACGGCACCGACGCCGACGTCCTCGCCCTCCCCTCCAATGCCACCCTCAGCAACTCCCAATGCTCCATCGCCGGCTCCAGCATCACCGCCGTCAAAGCCGGGAACACCCTTACGCTCACCCTAACCTTCAACTTCACCGCCGCCTTCAACGCGACGCGGATCCTCTACGCCGCCGCCCGCGACGCCGTCTCCGCCAACTCCGGCTGGCAACCCGTCGGCACCCAGACCGTCGCTCTCCCCACGACCAACCCCCAGCCCCTCGGCACCACCCCCAACTCCGGCACCGCCACCGTCGGAACCACTTACACGATCACCACCCAATACCGCGACGCCACCAACTCGCTCAACCTGCAACCAACTCAGCTTCTGATTAACGACGCGCTCACAGGCTTCAACGCCTGTTATCTCGCCTTCGTCCACACGACCAACTTCCTGTATATCGTCAACGACTCGACGGGCGACCTCCAACCCACCCCCATCCGCCTCAACGGCGAGGCCGGCGGAGCCGCCTCCATTGAAAACACCCAGTGCCGCGTCATCTCTGCCGGTTCCACGTTCTCCGACTCCGGCACCACCCTCACCACCACCCTGCAAATCCAGTTCAAATCCGGGTTTGTCGGCCGCCGCCTCCTTTTCGCCGGAGCCCAAACCCTCGCCGGGGCCAACTCCGGCTGGTCCGTCCTCGGCAGTGTTAACGTCCAATAGCCGCTCATTCCAGGTAAACTAGGCGGCGAACCCCATGATGCTTCGCCGCCACTTCCTCCCCCTCCTCGCTCTCCCCGCTGCCGCTCAGCCGCCCACCCTCGACTGGCATAACGCTCAAAAACTGCGTATAGAGGGCCTCGGATTCAAGGACCGAAAATCTCCGTACGACCGTCTCCCTCTCCGCGCCGAAGGCGTGGTCCGCGACGCCGTCTGGAAGCTAAGCCGCGACTCCTCCGGCGTCCTGGTCCGCTTCCTCACAAACTCCGCCACCCTCCACGCCCGCTGGACCCTCACCAGCAAAAACCTCGCCAGCGCCAACATCACGGCCACCGCCGCCAGCGGCCTCGACCTCTACGCCAAAACCGACGCCGGACGCTGGCAATGGCTCAGCATCGGCAAACCCACGAAGTTCCCCGATGCCTCCGACGTCCTCGTCGCCAAGCTCCCGCCCGCCCCCGCCGCCGGCCGCGAGTTCATGCTCTACCTTCCCCTCCGCAACGGCGTCACTTCGTTAGAAATCGGCGTCTCCGCCGGGGCCACGGTCACCCCCGCCGCTGCCCGCCCCGCCGCCCGCAAACCCCTCGCCTTCTACGGTACCTCCATCACCCATGGCATCTCCGCCTCCCGCCCCGGCATGACCCACCCCGCCATCCTCGGCCGCATCTTCGACCGCGAAATCATCAACCTCGGTTTTTCCGGAAACGGCAAAATGGAACCTGAAGTTACCCGCTTCTTAGCCGAACTCGACCCCGCCGTCTTCATCCTCGATTGCCTCCCGAACATGAACGACACCGAAGTCCGCGAACGCACCGCTCCTTGCGTCAAAACCCTCCGCGCCGCCCATCCCGAAACCCCCATCCTCCTCGTCGAAGACCGCAACTACGCCGACAACGAATTCAACGCCGCCCACCGCCAACGCAACGAGTCCAACCACGCCGCCCTCCGAGTGGAGTTCGCCAAGCTCCAGTCCGAGAAAGTCCCCTACCTTTACTACCTGAAGGCAGACGACCTCCTCGGCTCCGACGGCGAGGGCACCATCGACAGCTCTCACCCCACCGACCTCGGCTTCACCCGTCAAGCCGCCGAGTTCGCCCGAGTCCTCCGGCAAATCCCAACTCTACGGTAAACCTATCCCAAACAGGCAACGCCTGAAGGCCTGCCCCGCTTAGAGCCGGCTCAAGGCGTCGACGGCGCAGTGATCTTTAACTCCTGACCAACTTCGTCCCATTTCCTATTCTTGACGTACTGGCCGATCGTCGCTCTGTGGACCGCCATCACCGTCGGGAAAAACCTACTTCGTCAGCTTCGCTCGAGCCGACCACTGGAGGGGAATAGGATCCGAAAAGCCGGCCCCTCGTACTACCACTACCTCATGTGCTTCACCTGATCTGGCGAATGAAGTCGCTCGCTCCGCGACCCGCCTATAGGCAGGGGATTAGACCCAGCGTATACTGCGAAAACGGAAACCCGCCCGAAAGCTGACTCGGTAGCGAGACCCACGATGCCGTCAACCTACCGACTTCGGCTTCAACCGCTATGCCGCCGAGCTTGCGTGTGTCCTCCGGCAGATCCCAACTCCCCGCTACACCCGGAAGCCGAGCGACCAGACCCGAAAGCCTAGTCGCTCAAACCAATCTAGAAGGTTAGCCGGCCCGAAAGCTGAATCTGCCGCGGAGTCCAGTACGAAGTATTGATCTGCTGAATCCCGTCCAGCGGATTCGGATTCACATACCCCTGAATATTCAGCGCATTAAACGCGTCCACATTCAGCCGGAACTTCACCTTCTCCGTGATAGAAAACACCTTGTAAATCGAGATGTCTGCAATATAGTTGAACGGTCCCAGCAGCGTCGTCTTCCAGAACGGATGCGCCCCCGCCGGACCTGGCGAAAACGCCGTCAACACCGAGGACCCATTGCGCAAAGGCACCAGCACGTTGTTCGTCCCGTAGTTCGGCGCTCCCGGCGTGTTGTTAATCGGCGTCTGGTACGGCTTGTAGTTCGACGGCAATCCGCTGACCCCATTCACAGAATTGTTGATCTGCGGCGGAGCCAGATAGCCATTGAACCACTGGTAAGCCTGCCGGCAGTTACCACTCCGGCAATCGGTCACCGGCACGGAACTCTTATACATCTGAATGTCGCTCGTCGTACCCCAGTTATTCGTTGACGGTGAGAACGACTGCGAAACGACGTTGCCCGTACCCGCCACCTGGAAGCCGCCGACTACCGCGTCTAACCATTTGTTAGCATTACCCAAAAACCGCTTGCCCTTGCCCACCGGCAGATCCACCACGCCGTTAAAGCTCACCCGGTGAACCGGAATCGCCACATCAGGCCGATAGTTCAACGCCCGGTTCAACTCGCGACTCGGCTCCAGAATCGTGCCCGCGTTCAACCCACTCGGCAGCGCCCCCGGCGCGAATAGTTGCTCCGGGAAAAGTACGTTGTCACGAAACGTGTTGCCGCCCACTCGGAACGCCCGCGAAAACACATAAAAGATCTGGTAGGAATGGCCGTTCTTGAACGGCCGCTGGTAGTTGAACTGGAACGCGCTGTTGTTCGCCCAACCGTACTTAGTCGACAAAAGGTTCGTGCCCCAAGTTCGCTGATCGTAGGGCCGCGTCGCCGTCGCCGCAAACTGTCCGGTCGGCGGAACTACCCCATTACGCACCGTGTACACGTAAGCGGATGGTGCCGCATTGTATTGATAGTTCTGATCCAGGTTCGTCGACTGAACAAATAGATAAGTCGCCCGGAAAACCGACCCGCCCTTTAGCGGCTGCTCAATCGTCAACGTCGACTGGTTCACTTTCGCGGGCGGATAGTTCGGATCAAGCGTGGATACGCCAATTCCCGGCACTAGCGCCGTGATGTTCGCCGTATTCACCACATCCGTGCTATTCAGGCCCGCCACCACGTTCAGCGGAGTCCGCAGAAGCAGGTTGGGCAAGCCATCCGGTGCCTGGGTCGCGTTCGTAAAGCTCTGGGTATAACTGGCTTGGAACGGCAAATTCGCAATGCCCACTCTCAACGAGTTGCGGATCGGCACCGGATAGAAATATCCGCCGTAACCGCCGCGAATTACGGTCCCGATCTTGTCCCCGAACGGAGTCCAGGCGAAACCAAGCCGAGGGCCAAAATTGCCATTGCTGTTGCGAATCCCGGTCGTCGGCGTCCCTGCCGCTTCCGG
>JBKJLJ010000297.1:0-2558 GCA_046597015.1 Bryobacteraceae bacterium | reverse complement strand
GAATAACTCCCCGTCCTCTAGCCGTCCGTATTGCGCATGCCCATGCGGAGCCAACATCCCCGGAAACGGACCCTTCTTCCCCAGTGGCCGATAAAGATTCCCCGCCAAATAAAAACCCGGCAGCGTCTCAATATAAACCTTCTCAATCGAGTAATCTTTATTCTCAATCCGCCCAAAAACCTGAGCATTCAGCGGATTGCGCGCCGGGAAGGGAAGGAGCCCCGCCGCGGAAAGCACCTGCTTCTGCAGCCCCGCCCGCCGAGCCTTCCACTCGTCCAGCGTCGCAAACGAAGGAGCCGCAAAGTGAGTGTCCGTCGTCGCAATCACTGTGTTCCGCCGGTCCTGCGCAAACAGGCCGAGCAATCCCAAGAACAATCCAAGAAAAGGTTTCACCACTCAAATCGTCCCACAAGTATGTGGTGCATGCGAGCCGTCCCAATGTCCGAAAAGCTTCCCCGGCCAATCCCGGCGAACCGCCCGAACTGCGCCAGATTCTGCAGATTGTAGTTCCCGCCCGGATCCGCCAACTGCGGCTGCTTCGTCGGGTTGTTGGCGTCCCAACGAACCGTGAACTTCATCCGCTCCTTCACTACAATCGTCTTCGACAGCGACAACTGCGTCCACTGCAATCCCGGCGATTCCAGAATGTTCCGGCCCATCGTCCCCGCCGTAAACGCCGCGGGATAAGCAAACGCCGCATTGTTGAAATAGTTGTTCTGCGCCGCCAGCGGGAACCGGTTCGCTCCAACCGTATAGTTGTCCACCACCATCTGATCGGCTGGCAATACCGAGTTCGGCCGCACCATCCCCGGCAGATATCGATTCGGGCTTCCCCCCGCTGTAATCAACAGCGGAGGTCCACTCTGCATCGTCTGGGTCCATGCCAAGTCCCAGCCGCCCAGGAAGTAGTCCTTCTTCCCGCCGCCGTTCATGAACTTCCGGCCCTTGCCCACCGGCAGCTCGTAAGTCATCACACTCACTAACCGATGCCGGATGTCATAACTAGCCCGGCCCTTCTCTAGGTTCCGGTTGTAGAACGTAATCCCGCTCCGCCCGCCGTCGTCGTCCCCGTCGTTCAGCGTCTTGCCGAACTGGTAAAAAGTATTCAGCGTTAGCCCCTGCGAATAGCGCTTCTCAATCCGGAACGTGCTCGAATGGTGCGAGTTATGGCCATAATTCGAAAAATGCTGGATCTGGCCGAATTGCGTGTAAGGCTTGTAATTCTGCGACGCGTTGAACACTTGGTTCAGTACCGCCGGGTCCGTCGAAATATTCAACGGCACCGCGTTCATGTCCCAGTTGTTCAACAATCCCACGCCCGAAGAACCCTGATACAGCGCCTCCGCTACCCACGATCTCGATAACTGAAATTGGAATCCCGCCGACCACATACTCACATACGGCATCCGCATCCCCGGGTCGAAGAAGGAAGCATTCCGCCCCCCATAGTTAGTCCCCACAAACGGCACCGACCCATCCGCCGCCGTGTTGAACCTCACCGATCCCGGCCCCTGCGACAGCAAAAACGCGTGCCGCGGATCCCCCGGGTTTGCCTGCACATTCGCCGTTGCAATGTACTCTTCAAAATTCTGACCCGCGCTGTTCGTCATCAGGTCCACCGTATACATCCCAAAGCTAGACCGGAAAACCGCCCGCGGATTGAAGTTCCACGCCAGTCCCAGCCGCGGCTGAAAGTTGTTCGTATCCCGTTTGGCCAGGTTCCCCGGCCCATGCACAATCGCCCCCTTCCGGCCCGTCAGCGGGTCTGTCGCGTTTGGGTCAAACTGCGACTGCTGACCGTACTTGGTCGAAAACGGCGACTCATAGCTCCACCGCACGCCCATCTCCAGCGTCAGGTTCTTCCGCGGCCGATAGGTCGTCTGCGCATACCCCGCCTGCGACCACCAACGCGGCAGCCACGTCGCCTGCGCTTGTTGGAAAATTCCCTGACCCACCGTCCCCAGCAGTAAACTCGCAAACGCGTTCCCAGTGTTCGGGGTAAACGGCAACTCCGTCCCCGTCATCCGGTACTGGCCCGAAGGCAGCGTCGCTTGCAGCGAGTTATAACGGGTCCGCATCAGCTCGTATCCAAACTTCATCGTATGCTTTCCCGCCACCTTCGTGAAGTTCTCTTGAAAGGTAAAGTCCTCCGCTACGTCCTTTGACTTGCCGCCCGGTCCCAAACCGTAGTAACGCCCTCCGCCCGAATTCTGCAAGTCCGGAAATGTATCGGCCGAGACGTTTGGAATTCCCAACTTCCCCGCCCAGCCCTGCCCATAGCTCTCGGGCACCGCCGTGTTCACGCGCCGGTTGAAGCCCAACCGCATTTCGTTAATCGTGGTCGGGTTGATCGTATAGCTGTCCGACAGCACGATATTACTCTGGTCTAGCGGCTTCACATAGACGTTCCCATAAGTCACTTCCGTCAACTCCCGCACCGGTCGCTCCGCGCTTCGGTGCCGCACCAGCGAATACCGTCCAAAAATCTTATGGCTCGTCGTGAACTGATGGTCCACCTTCCCGTCGTACCGCATGAAGTTGTAAGCCCCGCCCGCGTT
>JBKJLJ010000275.1:0-3669 GCA_046597015.1 Bryobacteraceae bacterium | reverse complement strand
TCTGGTCGCAACGGCCAGCTTGAAACAGAAACGGCGCCGTCAAGGCGTCGTTAATTCTCTGCAAGTGATTGAAAAGATGGAGCGGGAGATGGGATTCGAACCCACGACGTCCAGCTTGGGAAGCTGGCATTCTACCACTGAATTACTCCCGCTCAGCGCCTTGCAACCCCTTCATCATACCTCACCATTTCCATTTTCGCAGGAACTCGATGAACCGTTTTTGAACCGGCAACGCATGGTGTCCTCGAACCTGCGCGTACCCAATCCGACGCACCGCCTTCGGCTCCAGCGCTACCAATTTGCATTGCAGAGCCTCCGGAGCCGCCAACCCCGGCACGATACTCACCCCAAATCCATTCGCCACCAACGAAAAAATACTCGCTAAGTGGTCGCTCTCGAAGATCTGCTGAAACTGAACCTTGGCACTGCTGCAAACCGTCAACACGTCGTCCCGCAAACAATGCCCCTCCCGCAGCAGCAACATCCGCTCCGCCGATAACTGCGGCAACGCCAAAGCGCTCACCCCCGCCAACGCATGGTCCATCGGCACCGCCACCATCAGCGGCTCCCGGAAAAGCTCACTGCATACAATCTCCGGCTGCTTCAACGGCAAAGCCAATATCGCCACGTCCACCTGTCCGCTCCGCAGACCCTCAATCAACTTCTCGGTCGTCGACTCCCGAATATCGAGATCAACCATCGGAAACTGCGTCCGAAAAACCGCCATCGGCCGTGCCATCGCATACGGCAGCACGGTCGGAATCACCCCCACGGTCAATCGTCCCCGATCCGCCTGTTGAAGACTTGCCAGTTGCTTCTTCGTATCTGTGACCTGACGCAGAATCTCCTCCGCCCGAACCCGCAATTGCTCCCCGTACCGCGTCAACTTCAGCCCCCGCCCCAGGCGATCAAAAAGCGGGACCTGCAACGTCTCTTCCAGTCGCTTGATCTGCAGCGAAAGCGACGGCTGCGCCACGCCCTCCTCCTCCGCCGCCCGCACAAAACTCCCCGTTCGGGCTACCGCCAAAAAATACCGAAGCTGCTGCAATTCCACTACGGACGCCTCCCCAATTGACCAATCATCTCCCCATCATACGGGTCCAACATCAGCTTGGGCCAATACCCCAACAGTTTCGGCCCTCCAATTGCCTACACTGAGGCATGTTGCGAATTCTCGCTCTCCTAACCTTCACTTTGCCTCTATTCGGCCAACCCTCCCCCGCCCTGCGCGGTTTGAGCCGCCAATTTGAAGATCTTGCCGGACGGGTCCACCCCTCCATCGTTCAAATCATCACCCGCGGCTTCGGCCCTGCGCCGGAAGAACCCGGCAATCTCCTCCGCTCTGCACGCGGCAGCGGCAGCGGCGTCATTGTCGATCCCAACGGCTACGTCCTTACGAATGCCCACGTCATCGCCGGCGCTCGTCGCGTCCATGTCCTTTTGCCCCAGGAGTCAGAAGACACCACCCCCGGCCATAGCCTCCTTAAGCACTCCGGCAAACTAATCCCCGCCGAAGTCGTCGGAGTCGATCGCGAAACTGACATCGCCATCCTGAAAATACCCGGCACCAAACTGCCCACGCTCGCCTTCGGCGATTCTGACAAAATCCGCCAAGGACAAATCGTCTTCACCTTCGGCAGCCCCTTCGGCCTGGAGAATTCGGTCACCATGGGCATCGTCAGCTCCGTCGCCCGTCAGGTCCGTCCCGATGACCCTATGGTCTACCTCCAAACCGACGCCTCCATTAATCCCGGCAACAGCGGGGGACCCCTCGTCGACGCCGACGGCAACCTCGTCGGCATCAACACCTTCATCCTCTCCCAAAGCGGCGGTAATGAAGGCGTCGGCTTCGCCGCCCCGTCCAACATCGTCCGCTCCGTCTATGAGCAAATCCGCGAGTTCGGCCGGGTACGGCGCGGCCAAATTGGCATCGTTGCTCAATCCATTACGCCACCCCTCGCCGAAGCGCTAAAGCTCCCCCGAGACTGGGGCGCCATCATCGCCGACGTCGCCGCCGACAGTGCCGCCGCTGCCGCCGGCCTCGAACCCAAGGACATCATCCTCACTCTCAACGGTAAGTCCATCGAAAACGCCCGCCAAGTAGGCGTTAACATATACCGCCAAGCCGGCCAAACCATTACGCTTGAAATCCTCCGTGCCGGGCAGAAACTCGAAAAACGCGTTGCCGTCCTCGAACGCCCGCGCGATCCGGAACGGATCGTCGGCCTTCTCCAAGGCCAGACTTCTCGCGTCTCCAAACTTGGCCTCCTCGCCGTCGACCTCGACGAAAAAGTAACGCCCATCCTCGGCCCCCTCCGCCGTCTCCGCGGGGCTGTCGTCGCCGGCGTCGTTCTTGATCTCGCCGTCGATGAAAATCGTCTGCTTCAAGGTGACGTCATTTACGAGCTTAACGGCGACTCCGTCAGCGGCGTTGCCGACCTCCGCGACAAGACCGCTCCCCTCCCTCACGGCCAAGTCGTCGCCCTCCACATCGAACGCCAGGGCCAACTCCAACTCCTCCTCTGGGAAGTCGACTGAAGCCGCATGTTAAACTGAACCTTTATTTCTGAGGGTTCCATGCCACTTCTCCGCTACGAAACCAAAAGCGGCATTGCGGTCACCAGGAACCTGAGCAAGGTCCCCTACAAAAAGGGCCTCCGTAGTTTGCTTCAGGACCTGGACCGCTTTCGCGGCTTCTATCTTTCCTCGGGTTACGAGTATCCAGGGCGGTACTCCCGCTGGGATATCGCCTCGATGAAACCACCCCTCGAGGTCGTAGCCTGGGGCCGTAAAGTAGAATTCCGCGCTCTCAACCGTCGCGGAGCCGTCCTCTGCCAGATGTTCGCCCAGTTCCTGGCCGGCCATCCCCATTGGGAGTCGCTCGCGGTCACCCCCACCGGCCTCGCCGGCACGCTCAAGCCCCTCCCGGACTTCTTCCCCGAAGAAGAGCGCTCCAAGCAACCATCCGTGTTCTCTATTCTCCGGGCCATCGTCGAAGAGTTCCGCCATCCCGAAGACTCTCGCCTCTCCTTCGTCGGAGCCTTCGGCTACGACCTGCTCTTTCAATTCGATCCCATCACTCTCCGCCTCCCGCGCGGTGATCGCAAAGACCTTCACCTCTTCTTCTGCGACAGCATCTTCTACGTCGATCGCAAAAAAGAAGCCATCGAGCGATATCAATACGAGTTCACTTTCGGACGCCTCACCACCGCCGGTCTCCCCCCCGACGCTGAACCCGTCCCCGTTCCGCCCGCTCTCCCCCCAGCCCCGGTCTCGAGCAATCACACCCCGGCCGAGTACATGGCGAACGTCGACAAGGTCCGCGCCCGCATGAAGGTCGGCGACTACTACGAAGTCGTCCTCCGCCAAACCTTTTCCACCCCCTACGCCGAAAAGCCGTCCGTCCTCTTCCAACGGATCCAGCAAGCCAGCCCCTCGCCCTACGAGTTCCTCCTCCAATTAGGCGAAGAACAGCTCATTGGTGCCAGTCCAGAAATGTTCGTCCGCGTCGAAGGCCCCCGCGTTGAAACCTGCCCCATCTCCGGCACCGCCCGCCGTACCGGCGATCCCATGATCGACGCCGAAGCCATCAAGAACCTCCTCGCTTCCGCCAAGGAAGAAAGCGAACTGACGATGTGCACCGACGTCGACCGCAACGATAAATCCCGC
>JBKJLJ010000166.1:0-3201 GCA_046597015.1 Bryobacteraceae bacterium | reverse complement strand
CCTCCGGATGAGTTCCGCCAAAATATCGACCTTTTCGCGGGGCGGTCCTTCACGGCGCTCGAAGCCCGGGAGGCGATGCGCGGTTACTATGCCTGCATCAGCTATATGGACGCACAGTTGGGCCGGGTACTGGACAAGCTGAAGGCGACTGGGGCCGATCGAAACACGATCGTCATTCTGTGGGGCGATCATGGGTGGCATCTGAGTGAGAAGGGGATGTGGGCCAAGGGCACTCTGTTTGAGGTGTCAGCCCGGGGTCCGGTGATCATTGCCGATCCGCGTTTAAATACCGCAGGCCAGGCCTCACCGCGGGTGGTGCAGTATCTCGACCTTTATCCGACCCTTGTAGACCTCTGCGCACTGCCGGCGGCGACGTGGCTGCAAGGGACCTCTCTGGCTCCGTTGTTAAAGCAGCCGCAAGCGGCGTGGGATCGTCCGGCCTACACGGTCCAAGTCCGCCACTGGGCAGTTGGACGCAGCGTTCGGGACGAACGCTGGCGCTACACCGAGTGGGACGAAGGGCGGCGGGGGACGGCGCTCTTTGACCATCAGGACGACCCTCACGAGACGCACAACGTCGCCGGGGCTCAGGAGCATGTCGCGACCGTCGAACGGCTCAGGGGGCTGCTACGGAGCGGACCAATCCGCTAGAGCACCGGCGCGCCGGGAACCGATTTAACGGGCGCTTGCGGAGGGAAGCCCGACTCAGGGTGCCGCGAGATCCAGAACCGAAGCGGCCCTTTGGCCTTGCCGACGGGACGGACGTTGGGCCCTGCCGCGGACCCGTCGCCCATGTCGGCGCGAGCTTCGGCGAGCTTGCCTTGTAACTCGCGGACGATATCGGGGTGCTGAGCCGAGACGTCCTTGGCTTCACCGATGTCAGCGGCCAGGTCGTAGAGTTCGCCCGACGTATGGAGCTTCCAAGCTCCGCGTCTGACCGCTTTCAACTGATTGGCGTGGTAGAAGTAGAACGCGTCGTAGGCAGAGCCGATCTTCGCACCTCCCGTGAGCAGGTCGCTGAGTTCCTGGCCATCAATCTTGCGCCCCGCGGGTAGCGAGGCCCCGGCGAGTTTCGCGAAGGTAGGGAGCACGTCCATGTTTGAAACGATCGCGTCCGACGTCCGCCCCCGCGGCACCCGGCCCGGCCACCACGCCAGAGCAGGGACCCGCATGCCCCCTTCCCACGTGCTGCCTTTGTTGCCCCGCAACGGCTGGTTGTTGGCCCGGGGGGTGCCGCCGTTGTCGCTTAAGAAAATCACGAGCGTGTTCGAGTCGAGCTTCAGCCGCTTCAGCGTTTCGAGAATCTGGCCGACGCTGTCGTCGACTTCAGAGACCGAGTCTTCATAGAGCGACTTCCCCGTTTTGCCCCGCCACGCCTTTCCCGCGGCGAGCGGGCCGTGGACCATCGAATGCGGCAGGTAGAGGAAGAATGGCTTCGTCCGGTTCTTTTCGATGAAGGTGATCGCCTCCTGCGTGTAGTCGGCGGTGAGGGAATCCTGGTCGGTGACCTCGCGGAGTACATCGTTGTTCCGCAGCAAAGGGAGAGGGGGATGCGGATAGTCCTGGCCGCCTCCGGCCTTGGGTGCCGGACGCATATCGTTCGAATACGGCAGGCCGTAGAAGGAATCGAAGCCGTGGCGGGTCGGGAGGAACTCCGGCTGGTCGCCGAGGTGCCACTTGCCGACACAAGCCGTCGCGTAGCCTTTGGCCTGCAAGAGGCGAGCGACGGTCACTTCACTCGGATTCAGTCCGTGCCAATCGCCGGGCATCAGGACGGCGTGCCAGGACCCGAACGATAAGCCAACCCGTTTGGGATAGCAGCCCGTCATCAGAGCTGCGCGGGACGGCGAACAGACCGGCGCGGCGTACCAGGAGGTAAACCGCATCCCTTCCTTCGCCATCCGCGCCAAGTGCGGCGTGTAACCGATCGCGGGCCGATAGGGTTCGATGTCGGCGTAACCCATGTCATCGCAGGTGATGAGCACGAAGTTCGGGGCCGGCGGGTTCGAGGCGCGAACGGCCATCGCCCCTGTTGCAGCCGATAGCCATTCGCGTCGGGTCATTCGACTACTCAATCGTGAACGACCACAGGGTGTGACCCGTGGCGATGGCGATGTGCTGTTTGCCGTCGGCGGCGGTGTAGCTGATCGGGTTGGCAAACGCCCTGCCGCCGGTGGGGAACTTCCAGAGCAGTTTGCCCGTTGTGTCGTCCAAAGCCAACACGTCGCCGTCGCCGGTGGCGCTTACTGCCAGACCGCCGGCGGTCGTCAATACGCCAGCCCAGGAGGGCGAGCTCAACGGATACTCCCACTTGGCGGTGCCGGTCTTCGGGTCCATCGCCTTGATGGCACCGGTGGCTTCTTCGCCCGGTTTCGAGACGAAGCGGCCGGCCAAATACCAACTGCCCTCTTTGTACGTATCGTCGCCGGAATAGAAGACGCCGCCTTCATCGCGGGTCATGACGTAGTGCAACTTCGTCGACGGTGAGTAGCTCGGCGCCTGAAAATTGGTGGCCCCCGGAGAGTTGGGATAGACCATGTTGCCCTTCTCGGTCGGTGACGTATTGGCAAGGACAATCGGGCGGCCCTTGGCGTCGAGTTCCTTCTGCGCCCAAGTCTGGCGAACATACTGTTTGCCGAGAAGGTACTGGCCGGTCTCGCGGTCGAGGACGTAGTAGAACGAGTTCCGATTCGCGAAATAGATCAGCTTCCGCATCTTGCCCTGCCACATGTCGTCGGCGACGATCGGCACCTGGGTCGAGTCCCAGTCGTGGACGTCGTGGGGCGTGAATTGGAAATACCACTTCATCTTGCCGGTGTCGGCATCGAGGGAGAGGAGGCAGTTCGAATAGAGGTTATCACCTTTGCGCTTGTCGCCCTTCCAGTCCGGCCCGGGGTTCCCGGTGCCCCAGAAAATCTGGTTCGTTCCGGAGTCGTAGCTGCCGGTCACCCAGGTGGTGGCCGAGCCATATTTGTAGCTATCGCCGAGCCAGGTTTCCGTGCCCTTCTCGCCGGCGGCGGGGACGGTCCAAGTGCGCCAGGCCTGCTTGCCGGTTTTGGCATCGTAGGCGGCAAGATAGCCTCGGGCGCCGAATTCACCGCCGGCGCTGCCGATGATGACTTTGTCCTTGACGATGAGCGGGGCGACGGTGGACGAGTAGCCCTTCTTAGAATCGGCGACGGTGACATCCCACACGACGTT
>JBKJLJ010000028.1:0-5146 GCA_046597015.1 Bryobacteraceae bacterium | reverse complement strand
TCGTCCGAGTGCGCCTTCACGCCCCCCGCCAGCGCAAAACTCGCCAGCACCGGCATCGCCACCAGCGCCAAAACCAGGCTTCCCAACAGCGCCGAACACACCGTCACCGCCATCGGTCGGAACAGCCGCCCCTCTAACCCCTCCAGGAAAAACAACGGCAGATACACCGCAATGATGATCCCCACCGCGAATACAATCGGCCGCGCCACGTCCGCCGCCGCATGCCGCAGCGTGTCCACTACAGACTCATGATCCCGCAGCGCCAGCCTTGCCACCGCGCTCTCCATCATGACGACGGCCCCGTCCACGATCATCCCGAAGTCCACCGCCCCCAGGCTCATCAGGTTCGCCGAAATCCCGAAGTACCGCATCCCGATAAACCCAATCAGCATGGAGAGCGGAATCACCAAAGCCACCAGCAGCGCGGCTCTCACGTTGCCCAGAAACACGAGCAACACGAGCAGCACCAGCGCCCCGGCCTCCAGCAAATTCCGCCCCACCGTCCCAATCGTTCGGTTGATCACCTCGCTCTGGTCATAGAACGGAACCAGCTTCACGCCCTCCGGCACCCGAATCTGCGCCAGTCGCTGCTTCACTCGTTCAATCACGTTTCGCCCGTTCTCGCCCTTCAGCATCACGGCCACGCCGCCCACCGTCTCGCCCTTGCCGTCCCGCGAAATCGCCCCCTGCCGCTGCATGCCGCCGGTCTTGATCCTCGCCACGCTGCCCAGCAAAATAGGCGTCCCCGCGCTCGTCTTCACGACAATCTTCTCGAGATCTTCCCTCCGCCTCACCCGCCCGAGCCCAATCAACGTGTACTGCTCGGAGGCATGCTCAATGTACCCGCCGCCAAAGTTCTCGTTGTTCTCGGTCAGCCGCGCAAAGACCTCCTTCACCGTCAGCCCGTATTGCTCCAGCGCCCGCGGATCAATCTCCACCTGCACCTGCTCGGTCTCCCCGCCCCACGAGTCCACTTCGTTAATGCCGCGCACACTCCGTAACTGCGGCTTAATCTGCCACTCCTGTAGCGTCTTCCGCTGCAGCGGAGTCAACTTGTCCGTCTCCACCGTGTACTGGTACACCTCGCCGAAGACTGTCGCCATCGGTCCCAACCCCGGCTCCAATCCCTGCGGCAGTCGCGTCCGAACCTCCTGCAATCGTTCATTGATGAACTGCCGTGCCACTAGCGTATTCACGTCGTCCTCGAACATCACCGTCACAATCGACAGCCCGAACTTCGAAACCGACCGTACCCCGTTATTCCTCGGAATCCCCAGCAAAGTGGTTTCAATCGGATAGCTCACCATCTGCTCCACTTCCGCCGCCGCCATCCCCGCGCACTCCGTAATCACGGTCACCTGATTGTTCGTCAGGTCCGGAAACGCCTCAATCGGAATCTCTCCCAGGCAGTACAATCCATAGCCCGTAATGGCCAGCAGGAAGCCCAGCACAAGCAGCCGGTTCCGCATCGCGAAGTCGATCAATGTCGCCACTGGCTACTCCTCCGCCAACGACGATTTGAACATCTGCGACTTCAGGACAAACGCGCCCCGGGAGACTACCCGATCCCCTGCCACTAAACCTTCCAGCACCTCGACACTCGCGCCCTGCACCCGTCCCGTCCGCACCGGCCGTACCACGTACTTCCCGTCTCCCAGGTCGACGAACACTACCGCCTGCCCATTGAAATCCTGCAGCGCCGCCTGCGGCATCACGATCGCCTCCGCTACGCCCCCCGCCCCAATCTCGGCCACCGCATACATCTCCGGCCGCAACTTCTGCCCCTGATTCGCGAGCGCAATCCGCACCGGCACCGTCCGCGTCTCCACGTCCAATTGGTCTCCCAGCCGCACGATCTTCCCCGCAAACACCTCATCCGGATACGCCTGCACCTTCACCTGCGCATTCATTCCCACCCGAACCTTCCCCAACTGATCCTCCGGCAAAGCCGCGATCATCCACACACTCGTCAAGTCGCTTACGACATACACCCCATCCGCCGCCTTCACCACCGCGCCCACCGAAGTCTCCCGTTTGATCACCGTTCCGGCATTGCGCGTCTTGATCGGCACCGCGTCCTCGTCGTGTGTAAAATCGCCCGCCTTATGTTCCGGATGGTCCTCTGCCGGAACGTCCAAAAACTCCACCAAATGCACCCGGGTCCGCTCCAGCTCAATCTCGGCGTTCTTCACCGCCGCCTCCGCATCCCGCAACTGAGACTCGGCGTGTTCCGCCTGCTCAACCGACGCCGCCTTCAACTCCAGCAACCGCTTCATCCGATCCCGCGTCCGCACCGCATAGCTCCGCTGCGACTGTAGCTTCGCCAAGTCCGTCTTCGCCCGCTGATACTCGCTGCGCGCCTCGTGCACCTCGTGCGAATGCATCTGCGCCACCATCTGCCCCGCCGCCACCCGATCGCCCACGTTGGCGAACAGCTTGAGAATTCGGCCCTCGGTGAAGGAATCCACATGCCACGTCCGGTCTTCATTCGCCGTCAGCCGGCCGTTGACTTGCAGCACCAGCGCCTGCGTTCGACTTTCCACCACCACTGACACGATGTTCGCGCTCTTCACCATCGCCGGCTCCAGCTTCACCTCGCCCGGCGTCTTCTTCTCCCCGCTCTTCGCCGCCGCCGGCTTCGGTGCCTCTTTCGTACAGCCCACCGCGAACAACAGCCCCAACAGCACTAGATACTTCATTGATTTGCCCCCATCGCCGTCTCCAAACTCACCACCGCAATCCGGTACTCCACCAGCGCCTGCACAAAGATCAACTGGGTCTCCAGCCGCAACCGCTCCGCGTCCAACAGCCGCAGCAGGTCCGTTCCCCCCTCGCGGTAAGCCGCCTGCGCAATCCGCGCCGTATCCATCGCCTGCTGGCGCAGCGGGCCCAGCGTCTCATCCACCTGCTTCTTTCGCAGCCGGACCTCCACTTCGGCGGTCTTCAGCTCCGCCTTCACCATCGCCTCGCTCGCCTTCAAGTTGTTCTCCGCCACCCGGATCTCCGCCACCGCCGCCGCCACGTTCCCCTGATTCCTGTTGTAAACCGGTAGATCAATCTGCAACCCCACCAGCGCCGTCTCCTGCCCCATCGTATGTTTATAGCCGCCGAGCACATCGAAGTTTGGCCGCGCCTGGGCTACCTGCAACTGTTGATTCGCCCGC
The DNA here is from genome assembly GCA_046597015.1 of Bryobacteraceae bacterium. GTDB lineage: Bacteria > Acidobacteriota > Terriglobia > Bryobacterales > Bryobacteraceae. Next base: position 1,982 of record JBKJLJ010000028.1, on the reverse strand, counting down.
GCCGCCGCGATCGCAGTCCGCGCCAGCAAGAGTTCGGCCCGCTCGCCGGCCGTCGGTGCGGCCGTCGGACCTTCCAGCGTATCGACCAACTCCAGCGTTTCGAACTCGCTCCGGCCCATCTCGCGCTGCAACCCAATCTGCGCCCGCTCCGCACTCAAAATCGCGTTGTTCGCCGCCAGCGCAAACCGCTCGGCCTCCAAACGGACCCGGATTAAGTCGGCCTCCGCCATCGATCCTTCCCGCACCCGAATCACGTGGTAATCCACGACCTGCGCAAACGTCTTCTGGGTCTCTTCGTATATCACCCGCGTCCGCTCCGTCCCAATCGCGCCCCACCAAGCCTGCTTCACCCGTGCCACCAACTGCTGCAGCAACAGCCGTCGAGCGCTCTCCGCCACCTGCCGGTTCACACCCGCCAACTCCGTCCGGTACTGCCGCTTCTTCGCCGTCTCGATCGTCTGCGACAGCCAAACAAAATTGTCTGTGTCCCGCGGATAGCTAAAGGTGCCCTGCCACGGCCCCCGCAAATTCTCCACCTGAAACGCCAGCCGCGGATTCGGCCGCAGCGCCGCCTGTTCCAGCAACCCCTGGGCCGTCGAAATTCGACCGTCCGCCGCGGCCAGCAATGGATGCCGCGCAATCGTCTCTGCAATCGCCTGCTCCAGGGTCATCGGCGCGGCGCTGCAGCTAGTGGCTAGGAAAAGGCAGGTAAGAAGACGCAACTACTGTATTCTCGCACCTACACCGCCCGGGGAAATTGCCTTAGAAACAGAAACTCTTCGCCAAAACGCGGGTTCGGACCCATAGAATCAGAAGTACACGGGGATTTTGCATGAAGACATCAACATGGGCCTTAGTGCTCTCCAGCAGTCTGCTCACAGTCGGAATCAGCGCGCAGGAAATCGACGGACACCTCACGGTCGAGCACGCTGAATGCATTTATTTCGGGCCTTCCGGTGCAAAAATGCGCAACGAGGTCCTTAACGCCGCTCGCGTCGGACGCTACAGCCGCGAAACCAGTGACGTCCGTGAGGCGATGAGTTTCGTCCCCGGCGGCAGCCGGACTTCGTACTCGCAATCCTCCTCGAGCGCCAATCTGGTCGACCGGAATATTTTCGGGGTGCTCCGCGAGAACGGCATCGAACCCGCCGCCCGATCCAACGATTACGAATTCATCCGCCGCGTCACGCTCGATTTAACCGGTAGAATTCCCACGGTCGCCCGTGTAAATTCGTTCGTCTCCGATACTTCCGCCGATAAACGCGCAAAATATATCGACGAACTTCTGGCCACCCCGGAGTGGGTCGACAAATGGACGATGTTCTTTGGCGACCTCTACCACAACACCGACGTGGTCCGCGCCACCAACACCAACCGCTTCGCCGATGGCCGGGAGGCCTTCTATAAGTGGACCAAGGACGCCCTAACCGCCAACATGTCTTACGACAAGATGGCCACCGCGTTGATCGCCGGGACCGGAGAGAATTCGTTCGTCAAGGGCGAACTGAACTGGCAGGTTGGCAACCGCGTCACGAACGGCCCGGTGCAGGATATGTACGACCAGATGGCTTCGAGCACTGCGGAAACGTTCCTGGGCGTCAGCCATTTCAACTGCATCATGTGCCACAACGGTCGCGGCCATGTCGATACGCTTTCGCTGTGGGGCCGCGGGGCCACCCGGATGCAGGCCTACGGCATGTCGGCATTCTTCGCGCAGACTACGATGACCGCAGTCCGGCCAGTGCCTGAGAACCGGAACTACAACTATTGGAACCTGGGCGTCAACATCCGCGGCGTCTATTCGCTCAACACGACGACCGGCAACCGCCCTGCGCGCACGGCCATTGGGTCCGGCACGACGGCCGCCCCGACCTACCCGTTTGCGGCGGCTGGCGAGAAGCCCGCCAACGGCGAAAACTGGCGCGAGGCCTTGGCGCGCAACGTGATTGCCGACCCGCTCTTCGCCCGGGCCATGGCCAACT
>JBKJLJ010000921.1:0-4778 GCA_046597015.1 Bryobacteraceae bacterium | reverse complement strand
AATACTGCACTTCGCCTGCCGAGTTGCCCACCAGCAGGTCCAGCTTGCCGTCGCCATTCCAATCAAAGGCCACCGGTCGCGCCAGCGACCCGGCCTTCACGTACGGATCAATTTGCTCCAAGTATTGAGGGTTTTCGCCCCCGTGCGCCAACGCCACATAGCCGCCCTCTTCCCCGACCAGCAACGAAGGCGGGCCCCCCGCCATCCAGCGGACCACCCGCGGCTGCACCATCTGCAGCTCCATCCGAAACGGAAATGCGACCGGCTTCGTTTCGCCTCCCTTGAGCAGGAACACCTGATCCAGAAAGTTAGCAAGCACTAGGTCGAGCTTCCCGTCGCCATCCCAATCGATCGCGTTCGGTGCGGGCGTGCCGTATTGATCAATCGGCAACTGCACCGGCGTCCGAAATACCGGCTCCGCGTTCGACCCCTCGTTCCGCCAGAAATAAACGTAGCCATGCAGTGGCCCGCGAGTCCATTCGCCCCGGTCGTTAAAGGCGTCGTCCCACCCGTACTCCCGCCAATCGGAGACCCCATTCAACACGTCGATCTTCCCATCGCCGTCCCAGTCCACCGGGAACCAGAGATCGTCGCGGCCCACGTGGTATTTCCGCGGCAGTGTGATGGCCACCGGCCGCGTCAGCCGGTTCTTCACGAGATCCGAGAAGTATCCGCCCGAGTAAACCAGGTCGAGTTTGCCATCGCCATTGAAGTCTGCCACCACCGGGTCTTTTACCGAAGGCCCCAGCCACACCGGCCGCCCAAACAGCGGGGCCGCGTTCGACCCAATGTTCTCCGCCAGGAAAACCCCATTGTAAGGCCGATCAGGGCAGTTCAGAATCAGGTCCAGATCGCCGTCCCCGTCCATGTCCAGTGCCCCCGGATGCGCGTACAGCCCAACGCCGAGCCGCGCCCGGACGCCAGGCCGCCCATAGGTCAGCCGGTCACCCGTGCCGACCATCGCCGGCTCGTTCCGCAGCGAATCCGTCGAGTTGATCGTATACGAGCCCGGCCCCTCAGAGACGAATGAGATCCGCGCCCGCGGCGCGCGATACTCGACCTTCGCCGGCACCGGTCGACCGCTATAGAGCACTTCGGCGAATGGGGAAGGGAAGTCAAGCTCCACCGCCACCGGGTGCCCGGCGGGAGCAACGATCACCTGGATCACAGCGAAAAGAAGGATGCCCATGCGGGCTTAGAATAGCGCGGTTTGCCGATGATCGACCGCCGCCGCCGGCCGAGGCGGCTGCGGGCGCGCTTCGTTCTTCGCGTTCCGAATCAGCGCCGTCAAGTGGGCGTGCGCTTTGTAGATTTCGAACAGCGATTGGCATCGGGGACAACCGCCGCGAATCGCGCCCGCGCCTTCGTCTTCCGGGTCGAAGCGAGGGTGGCGAGGGCACTTGCCAGCGAAACTGATGGCACCGAGTTTCAGCATAGAGTTTTAAGCTAGACGGAGATGAATACGATTATTGTAGCTGGGCACGCCATTTGCAAGAAGCCCGAAGCCGCCGAACGCGAAGAAAGCTGGATCCTGCTTGATTTTCAGAAGGGCGAGGTGGGTCTCTATGTCGAGCACATTCGAGCCGGCGTCGAGCGAGCGGCCGCCGATCCGGCGTCTTTGCTCGTCTTCGCTGGCGGCTATTCCCGCGCCGACGCCGGCCCCCGCAGCGAAGGAGCGGGCTACTATTGGATCGCCGATCACTACGGTTGGTGGGGCCATCCGCAGGTCGCCCAACGCGCCATCACCGAGGAGTTCTCCCGCGACTCGTTCGAGAATCTACTCTTCGGTATTTGCCGGACGAAGGAGTTCACCGGCGTATGGCCGGAGCGGGTTGCCTTCGTAAGTTGGGCTTTCAAGCAGGATCGGTTTGAGTTACATCGCGAAGCGATCCGCTGGCCCGCCGAACGATACGAGTTTATCGGGCCTAACAATCCGCCGGAACTCGGCCAAGCGCTGGCGGCCGAAGCGCGCACGGCCGCCGGATATCGCCTCGATCCCTACTCCTCCGGCGAAGAGTACCGAGCCAAGCGGCAAGCTCGAAATCCCTACCGGCGGCAGCACGGGTACGCGGTGAGTTGCCCCGAGGTGGCTGGCTTGTTCGATTGGGCAAAGAACCGTCAGTTTGCGGGGGAATTGCCTTGGGCGTAACGCTGCCCAGTATACTAGAGCAGTCATGAGAATCCTTCGTCGAACGTTGCTGCAATTGCCTGTAGCGGGAATGGTTTTAGGAGCGGCCGCGCCGCGTCATCGGGATGTGTTTGCCAAGCCAGGAAGATTCGGCGGTTGGCCCGCCAATCACGGCATGTGGGCCTGGGGCGATGAGTTGCTGGTCGGCTTCGAAGCCGGCTGGTTCAAAGCCAATTCGAAGGAGGGGCGCGAGCACTCCATCGACTACTCTAAGGCCGCTGAACACGTCCTCGCCCGCAGCCTCGACGGCGGCGAAACCTGGAGCCTGGAAAAGCCCGCCGCGCTCATCGCGCCCGACGGCATGCTGGTCGCCGGCGTACCGGTCGAACCCGGCGGCAAAAAGCCCACCGCCTGCCCTGGCGGCATCGATTTCACAACCCCCGGCTTCGCGCTCACCGCCCGCATGACGAGCATCCACGTCGGTCCATCCCGCTTTTTGGTCACCGGCGACAAGGGCAAAAATTGGCAGGGGCCCTACATCATTCCGGATTTCGGCACCCCCGGCATCGCCGCCCGAACGGACTATATTGTGGATGGCCCCCGGTCCCTCACGATGTTCCTGACCGCCGCGAAGGCCAACAAAAAGGAGGGCCGCGTGATCTGCGTCCGCACGCTCGACGGAGGCAAGTCCTTCAACCTCGTCGGCAACGTGGGCCCGGAGCCCGCTGCCGAAGACTTCGCCATCATGCCCAGTTCCCTCCGCCTGGGGCCCAATACGTTGCTGTCGACCATCCGCCATCGAAAATTCATCGCCGCCTGGCGAAGCGAGGACAATGGGGCGAACTGGACCCAACTCTCCCAACCCGTTGACGACACCGGCGGTGGCAACCCTCCCGCCCTCGTTCGGCTTAAGGACGGACGCATGGTGCTCACCTATGGCTTTCGCAACAAACCCTACAGCATTCGCGCCCGGGTCAGCAAAGACGAAGGGCGAACCTGGGGACCGGACATCATGCTCCGCGATGACGGCGGCGCGTGGGACTTAGGCTACACCCGAACGGTGCAGCGCAAAGACGGCAAGTTAGTAACCGTCTATTACTACAACACCAACGCCGGAGCCGAGCGCTTCATCGGCGCAACGATCTGGGAGGCCTAAATGAGAGCAATTTCTTTCCTGCTCGCGGTCAGTTTGTGGGGTGCCGAACCGTTCCACAAATCCGAACTGCTCTTTGCCCCGGAGAAGTGGCACAACCACTCCTCGTCGATCGTCGAATTGCCGAATGGCAACCTCTGGGTCGTCTGGTTTCACGGTTCCGGCGAACGAACCGCCGACGATGTATTGATCCAAGGAGCGCGCCAAGTTAACGGGAAGTGGACCGCCCCTTTTGTCGTCGCCGACACCCCCGGCTTCCCCGATACCAACTGCGTCACCTGGATCGACAACGACCAGCGGCTCTGGCTTTTGTGGCCCGTGATCATGGCCAACCAGTGGGAGACCGCCCTCATGAAGTACCGCATCTCGCGGGACTACCAGCAGGCCGATGGTCCCCCGAAATGGGAGTTCGCCGACAACATTCTGCTGATCCCCCAGCGCATGAACGAGCGCACGAAAGAGGTCCTGGGAAAGGACTTAAACGGTCCCCCGGCGGTCGCCAAATGGGCCGAGAAAATGATCTCCCTGAGCGCCGATAAGTACGCCTCCCGCATGGGCTGGTTCTCCCGAACCCACCCGCTGCAGTTGCCCAGCGGGCGGATTCTCGTCCCCCTCTATTCCGACGGCTATTCGTTCGGCTTGATGGCGATCTCCGACGATAAGGGAGTAACGTGGAAGGCGAGCGAACCGATCGTGGGTTACGGCAACATACAGCCCTCCGTCGTCCGTAAAAACAACGGCGAGTTAGTCGCGTACATGCGGGATAACGGCCCTCCTCCGAAGCGAGTCCACGTTTCGACGTCGAAAGACGATGGAGTCACCTGGACCGCCGCGACCGATTCCGAAATCCCGAACCCGGGCACGAGTCTGGAGGTCGTTCGGTTGAAGGATGGCCGCTGGGTCATGGTCTACAACGATTTGGAGAAAGGCCGGACGTCCCTGGCGGTTGCGCTCTCGGACGACGAAGGCGCCACGTGGAAATGGAAGCGCAATCTCGATAAGGGCGAAGGCCAGTACCACTATCCGTCGGTGATTCAGGCCAAGGATGGCTCCATCCACGTCACCTACAGCATCTTCGAGAAAGCGGGAAAGTCCATCAAACACGCCCATTTCAATACCGAATGGGTTAAGCAATGAAGTTACTCGTTGGGCTTCTGGCCGTCGCTTTGTTCGGGGCTGAAGTCAAGCATGGCTACGCCGATTCGGGCGGGGTGAAGATCCATTACGCGACCATGGGCCAAGGTCCGCTGGTCGTGATGATCCACGGCTTTCCCGACTACTGGTACACCTGGCGGCATCAAATGGAGACGCTCGCCCCCTCCTTCCAGGTCGTGGCGATGGATAACCGCGGCTACAATCTTTCCGACAAACCGAAGGGCGCCGAGAACTACGACATGCGCTTGCTGGTCGGTGATGTTGCCGCCGTTATCCGCCACTTCGGCAAGGAGAAAGCCATCGTCGTCTGCCACGATTGGGGCGGTGCGATTGCCTGGCAGG
>JBKJLJ010000735.1:0-7036 GCA_046597015.1 Bryobacteraceae bacterium | reverse complement strand
TGGAATGCTCCCAAGGGAAAACGAAGCTGCCTACGGGTTCGCGGAGACTGGTGACCCAGTTCGTAAAGCCATAGCTCAAAAAGAAAAATGGCCCGAGGAAGGCGAGCCATAGAAACGCGCGAATCACTCCGAATTCCTTCGGGCCAGCGAGACGGTAAAGATGCCGAAATCGTCGATGAGCTGATCGACCTTGGAGAAGCCGGCGGCTTCGACGAGTTGATCGAGTTCGGCCTGGGTGCGACGGCGCATCACCCAGGGGACGCCGCCGCGGTGGCTGGGGAGCGTGCGGGCAATCATTTCGAGTTGGGGGTGCCAGGGTTGGCCGGTATAGAGGAGATAGCCGCCGGGTTCGACCGCGGAGGCGACGCCCGCGAGCGCGCGGCGCACGGGTTCGTTATCCGGGAAGAGTTCGAAGAGGCCGGAGATGATGACGGCGTTTTGATGGAGGCCTTCGTAGGTAGCCGGGTCGAAGGCGTCGGCTTGTTCGAAGCGAACGCGACTGGAGAGGCTGCGGGAGTCAATGAGTTCGCGGCCGGCGGCGACGTTGGCCGCGTCGAAGTCGCGGAGGAGGGCGGTGGCGTTCGACGGGAGAGCATCGAGTACGTATCGGCCATGGCCGGCGGCGATGTCGAGCAGGTTCATCGGTCGCTCAGCACCGATGCGGGCGAGAAGCTTCTCGATGTGCGTTTTGCGGATACGGATGCCGCGCCACCCGATCGCGTTGAGATATCCGTAGTCGACCATCGTTCCAATGGGGGTGAAGCCGCTGGGCTTATTGCGATAGACGTAGTCGAGCGAGGCCCCGGAGTCGAAACCGGAGCGGAGGCCGAGACGGATGCCAGCCGAAAGGCGACCGCCGGTTCGCATGCTCAATTTAGTGCCGAGGAAGCGTAGGGGCTTTTTCTCGGAATGGGCGTCGAACTCGGCGCGGGTGAAGCCGCGCTTATCGGCACTGAGCAGCGACGTCTGTTCGGGGGGCGCGGCGAAGATTCGATTAATGAAACTGCGGACTTTGGAGAGGGCTTGGGCGCGGTCTTTTTCGCCGAGGGTGTCGTGAAAGAACTCGGGGAAAGTGTGGAGCTCTTTGGTTTTCGAACCGAGATTCGAAAAGAATTTTTGCTGATGTCCGGTACGAACGACCCAGTCCTTACCGGAGACGAGCACCTGGGTGGGGACGTGGATGGCACCGGCGTCAGAGATGATGCGATCGGCGGTTTCGTAAAGGCCGAGGAGAACGCGGACGGAGATGGCGCGGGTGATCAGGGGGTCTGTTTCGTAGGAGGCGATGCGGGCGGGGTCGTGCGTGAGCAGCTTAGCTTTGACGTAGGACTGTACGAAGAAATTGCCAAAGGCGGCGTACATCAGGCCGAGGCCGAGACGGGCAAAGGGGACGTAGAGATTGACGCTGAAAGCAGGCGCGGCGAGGACCATCCCACGGATTTTGGGGGCGTAGTCGTGGACCCAACCAGTGGCGATGACGCTGCCGACGCTTTGAGCGAGCACGGCGAGATTCTCGATGGCGATGCCGTGGGTTGAGCAGACGTGGCGGGCGAAATCGTCGAGGTCGCGGATGGAGCGAGCGAGGCTGGGGCTATCCCCGCGGGCACCGGGGGAAAGGCCATGGCCGCGAGCGTCCCAGGCGAACATCGCGTGGTCGGGGAGATTGATTTCGTCGACGATGTGCTGAAGGCGGCCGGAATGTTCGTGGCCGCGATGGAGCAGAAGCAGGCCTTGGGGCCTCGAGCCGGGCCAGTAGCGGTAGAAGAGTCGAACGTCGTCGGACGTATCGAACCATAGTTCCTGGGCGATTCTCGAGTTCATGCGGCGAGTCCCTTCCGGACGCGGTTAACAATCGTAATGGAGAGCAGAAGAACTATTATCCATGGGACCCAGGTAGGAATGGTGCCCCCCAGTGCGAGCCAGAGGGCGAAGGCTCCGTAGAGCAGGGCCCGGTCGCTCTTGCCGAGTGGGCCATCGTTGCGGCGCTCAGAGGGCGAAAGGACGCCGGCCATCTCCGAAACGCCTGCGAGAACAATGGCCGTGCCCATGACCCAGGGATGTATAAAAACGAAGGGAGCGGAGAGCGCGGCATCGGCGAGAAGGTCGCCGAGTTCATTGAGATAAGCACCCAGGCGGGTCGGTCGGCTAAATTCACGGGCGAGTATCCCGTCGATCGCATTGAGGGCCATACGAAGGAAAAGGAACCCAGGAAGAAAAAGATACCAGCCCGTGGCAAGCACAACCGCACCGACGGCGCAGGAGGCGACCGCGGCGAAGATGGTCACTTGATTGGCGGTGACCCCGATGGTAGACAGGGCGGCGGCCAACGGTCGCAGCAATCGCTGGAACCTTGGTTTCAGGGAGTAGAGACTCGGCAATGATTCCGATTCTACAATGGGAGCTTGCAACATCGGCTACTTGCTCTCGACGTTTTCCGCGGAATGATCATGGCATTCATGGTGCTCGTCAATACCGCGGGTACAGGGGAGCACGTTTACCCCCCGCTTCGCCATGCCGAGTGGCATGGATGGACCCTGACGGACGTGGTGTTTCCGTCGTTTGTGTGGATTGTCGGCGTGGCGATTACGCTCGGTCGGCCACCGGCGATGAGCCGGACGCTGCGCCGAGGGGCGGTGCTGTTCGCGCTGGGTTTGCTCGTCTATTTGTATCCCTTTTTCAATTTTTCAACGGCGCGGATTCTGGGCGTTTTGCAGCGCATTGCCATCTGTTATGTCGTCACCGTGATGATCTATTTACGGACCGGCGTGCGGGGACAGGTCATTTGGACGGCTGCGTTATTGGGTGGGTACTGGGCGCTAATGCTCCTGGGCGGCAACGGAACGTTCGACAAGGAAGGCAATTTCGCGCGGGTCGTGGACTGGGCCGTGTTGGGGGTCCACAACTACTCCGGCACGAAGACATGGGACCCGGAAGGCATCGTGAGCACGCTGCCGGCGATCGCTTCGTGCTTGCTGGGTTTGCTGGCCGGTCAGGTGTTGGCGCGGAAGGAAGATCTGGCGCGGCGGTGTACCTTGCTACTCGTTGTTGGCAACGCTCTGCTGGCGGCGGCGTTTTTGTTCGACCATTGGATCCCGATCAACAAGCAGCTCTGGACCAGTTCGTTCACTTTGCTCATGGCGGGGTTGGATTTCGTGATGCTCTCGATGCTGTTGTGGGTCGTGGATGAGTACAAAGTGCAAAAGCCGTTCACCCCGTTCGTCATCCTCGGGCGGAACGCAATTGCGGTCTACATGGCTTCGGAGTTGATCGATATTACTTTGAACGCGGTGGGCTGGCGCGTGCCGTTGTACGAAAACTTCTTTGCTCCGTTAGCGGCTCCGAGGAACGCTTCGCTGCTCTATGCCGTCGCCTATGTGTTGTTGAATTTTGGGATTGCGGTCGTCCTGCATCGGCGGGGCTGGTACTTGCGAGCGTAACCATGGGAAGCTGCGGAGCGACATTAGCGGGGGGCCGGTCGGCCCCGATAGGCCGGGGTGAAAACCTGGTCGAATTTTGTTTTGAGCACTTCGAAATGCTGTCGAATTCGAATCGGGAAGCCGTGTTTGTGCTGCACTCGATTGGGGTGGACGAAGAGGGGCGAACGGCGGCTTTTGCGCTGGTGCATGTCGATGGAGTAGCGCAATACTTTACGGCGCGGTGGGGGCGAAGCGGGGTAGGCTCATTGCACTTTGGGCCGATTCCGGTGCCGGTGGAAGAGGACGACCGGGCGGGGATCATGGTCTATGGCTCGCGGGTTTGCACGTTCACTTGGCGCAGTCATCAGTGGGAAATAACCGGCGTGCTCAACGAGGTGCGCTACGAGTTTGGAGCGTTGCAAGGGGAAACGCTCGTGGAGCCCAGCAACCTGAGGAACGCCTGGGCAATGCGGGATGGGGTCCCGGTTTGTGATGTCGATGAGTTGGCGGACGGGACGCACGGGGAGTTAACGAAGGAGCCCGAATCGGCGGAGTCGTATCGGGTTCGCTATGGGGGACGGATTTGGCGTCGGTGGCGGCATCTTCATACGGGTAAGCAATCGATCGAGGTGCTGGCGTTTGATATCAACGCGGCCGAAATTGGCGCATCGCTAGAGGCCGTTTGGGCGGAGATTGGCGGGCAGGAGGAGGCTAAGCGAGAGCTGGTCCGCGCGATTCAGTGGCCGGTGTTGTACCCGGAACTATTCTTGCTGTTTAAACGGCGGCGATCGCGGGGGGTACTGCTATACGGGCCACCGGGCTGCGGCAAAACGTTGCTGGGGAAGGCGGTCGTCAAGCTGCTCGCCGCGCTCTACCGCCGGAAGGCGGACGACGGCGGATTCCAGTACGTGAAGGGCCATCAACTTCTCGACCAGTACGTCGGCAACTCCGAGAAAGGCGTGAAAGAGCTTTTCGACCGGGCTAAGCGGTGGCGCGAGGATCGCGGCTACCCGGCCGTGTTGTTCTTCGATGAAGCCGATGCGCTGTTCAAAAGGCGGCCGCAGGGAGATTCGAGCTTTACCCTCGTGCCCGCGCTGCTGGCCGAAATGGACGGCATGGACGAGAGCGGGGCGTTTCTCATTTTGGCGACGAACCGGCCGGATGCGCTGGATTTGGCGGTGACCCGCCCGGGTCGGGTGGACCGTAAGATTCGGATCACCCGGCCGGACGAGAGCGCTTGCCAGCGGATCTTTGCGATTCACTTGGACGGCGTTTTTCTGGCCGACGGGTTAACGCTGGAGGCGATCAGCGGGGCCGCGGCGCGGGAGCTTTTTTCCGCGGCGCATCACCTGTACGACGTCGATTGGGAGGACGGTTCCGTCGGCGCCTTCCTGCTGAAGGACTTGGCGAGTGGCGCGTTGATTCAGAACATCGTCGATCGGGCGACGGCGAACAAGATGGAGCATTGCATCGAGAATAGTGTGAGAGAAGGGCTCGATCACGCCGATCTGTTGCGGGCGATCGACGAGGTGCAGGCCGAGCAGTTGCTCTCGAATCACCCCGAAGAGGTGGCGGAGTTTGCCGAGGGTAAGCGGCAGCGCATCGCCGACGTGCGGAAGGCGAGCGTATGATGGGGAATCCATGTCGAAGATAATGATGGTGGCAAGTGAAGTGGCACCCTTCATCAAGACCGGTGGTCTTGCGGATGTAATGGGCTCCCTGCCGGCGGCGCTCGCGCGGGCCGGAGAGACTGTCACGGTGGTCATGCCGCGATACCGGGGCGTCGATGCGCCGGACTTCTATCGGCTCCGCGAGGACCTGCCGGTGTGGCTGAACGGGTTCCGGCACCGCACGGACATCGACGCCTGCGACCGCGACGGCGTTCGCTATTTATTCGTCGACGCGCCGTGGTTCTATAACCGCGACGGCGTCTACTCCTCCGGCGGCAAAGACTGGGGCGACAATCACATTCGCTACGGCGTCCTCTGCCTGACGGCGCTGGCGATTGCGCGGGAGATCGACTCGCCGGACATCTTCCACGTGCATGACTGGCAGGCGGCGCTGCTGCCTGTCTACCAGAAAAGCTGGTTCGGCGGGGATCCGCGATTGATGCGGGCGCGCACCCTGTTGACCATCCACAACTTGGGCTACCAAGGTCATTTCGGACCGGGGGCGATGGGTGAATTGGGGCTGGAGCAGCGACTGTTCAACGCCGAGGAGATGGAGTTTCACGGGCAGGTGAACTTGCTGAAGGGAGGCCTCGTGGCGAGCGACTGGCTGACCACCGTGAGCCCGACTTATGGGCGCGAAATTCAGACACCGGAGTATGGTTTCGGGTTGGATGGGTTGCTGCGGTCGCGGAGCGGGAGCTTGACCGGCATTTTAAATGGGGTCGACTATCGCGAATGGGATCCGGCGACGGATCGGTATCTGCCGGCGAACTATTCGCCGGAAGACCTCAGTGGAAAGTTGGCTTGCAAGCGGCATTTGATCGAGTATTTTGGCCTGCCGCCGGAAGCGATGGACCGGCCCTTAATCGGAATCGTGTCGCGATTTGCCGAGCAAAAGGGGTTCGACTTGATCGAACACATTGCCGGTGCGCTGGCCGATGAACCAATGACGTTGATCGCCCTCGGTTCGGGCAGCCCGCATTGGGAGAACATGTTTCGGAATCTGACAACTTGGCGCCCCGACAAGTTCGCCAACTGGATCGGTTTTTCCAACGAGATGGCTCATCGGGTTGAAGCTGGCTCCGATATGTTTCTAATGCCGAGCCGCTATGAGCCCTGCGGACTGAACCAGATTTATAGCCTGAAGTACGGCACCCCTCCGATCGTCCGCGCGACGGGCGGCTTGGATGATACGATCGAAGAAGGCACCGGATTCAAGTTTTACGACTATTCGCCCGAAGCTTTACTGGAAACGGTAAGGTACGCGATTCGAACTTGGTTTGATCGGGATGGCTGGCAGGATCGAATGAAGCGCGGCATGGCGAAGGATTTTTCCTGGGATCAGTCGGCAAAGGCGTACCAGGGTCTTTATTCGCATTTATTGACGCGTTGAATCTTTTCCCGGGGCGAAACATCAATAGGATTGGAGATTAGTAATGGCAGGACTGAACACACTTACGCTCACCGACGGTGCATGGGACACCGAGGTGCTGAATTCTGACAAACCGGTTCTCGTAGATTTTTGGGCTGAATGGTGTGGCCCATGCCGGATGTTAGCCCCGACGATTGACGCCGTGGCGACGGACTACGAAGGCCGTGTGACCGTCGGCAAACTGAATGTCGACGAGAATGGCAACGCAACGATGCGTTACGGCATCCGAGGGATTCCGGCTTTGATCCTCTTCAAGGGCGGCCAAGTGGTCGCGCAGAAAGTCGGTGCCGTGTCGAAGGGCGAGATCGCCAAGATGCTCGACGAGCACCTGTAAATTTCTTCCGCAAGTAGAGCAAAACGGCCCCGGATGGAAATAGCCTAAAACTATTTCTACCGGGGCCGTTTTGTGCCTATTCGAAGTGGCTGGTGACGGCACCCTTGGCGGCTGAACCCACCAAAGCGATGTACTTGGCGAATACCCCGTTCTTATACTTCCACTCGGGCTTGGTCCAATTGGC
>JBKJLJ010000707.1:0-8825 GCA_046597015.1 Bryobacteraceae bacterium | reverse complement strand
GACACATCATTGTTCACGCTGCTGCGGCCTGAAAGTATTGTTGTCTGGCTTGGGCCGGGGAGCGGTGCCCCAGTTTTGCGACCAACCACTTTTCGTTGTATTTCTTGATGAAGTCCCCGACTGCTTCCCGCACTTCTTGGATGTTCTGAAAGACCCTTCCATAGATCGCCTGTTCTTTGAGCGTGCGATTGAACCTCTCTGCGACTCCGTTGGTTTCCGGTTGGCTGACAAACGCAAAGCTGGCGTTGATTCCCCAATACTTGGTCTGGTTCAAGAAATGGTCCGACAAATACTGGGTGCCATGGTCCATACGGAGCGAAAGCCCTCGGGCCACGCCAGCCTGAGCGCTGCCATAGACTTGACCAAGCCCCATCGAGATTGGCTCCAGAGCCGCATAGCGGCTGCCGTACTTGGCCACATGCCAACCAACGCACTCGGTGTTCCAATGCTCGACGGCGGTAAATAGCCAGACGTAACCGTCATCGACAGTGAGGATTCGGGTTCCGTCGGTTCCCCACATCACATTGGGTGCCTGGGTGATGATTTGGCCCGTGTGCTGGTCGCCCGTCGCCTTCCGGCATCGATACGGACTCAACAGCCGGCTTTCTCGCATGATACGCAGAACCCGCTTGCGCGAGACACGAATCTGATCAAGCACACGCAGCCGCGCCCACACCTTGCGGTGGCCCTCGCCCTGAAAAGGGGAACGAGTCAAATCCGCCTGGATTTTGTCCAGTAGTTCGGCATCGCTTAGGCCCGTCTTCGGACCTCGTTTGCGAGCCGCTGCTGGTGCAGGCTCACCGCTGCCCTTGTGGTGGAGCCGCCAGGCATAAAAACTGGAACGCGGCTGCTCCCAAACAGTACAAACGCGTCGGACTCCGTAGGTCTGGGCTGAAGTGGGGGAGACTGCTGCGCTCATGATTTCAATCTCCCCTTGGCCAAAGGGCCTGGACGCCGAATCTTCTGGCGAAGCAACTCATTGTCCATCATCAATTCGCCGATCTTGCCGCGGGCCGATTGCAGCTCTTTTTCCAGCGGATCCCCTTCGCGTTCGCGGAGGCTGGCGTCGATTCCGGCGAGTGCTTTGTTCTTCCATTCCTCCAGGCGGTAAATCTCGACGCCGAGTTCACGCGCGAGCGCGTCCATCGACTCTCCTCTTAGTAGGCGAAGGGCCACCTCGCGCTTTCGGACGACCGTCCATCGCTGATTCGGCCCAAGGGGGCCGGTCTCGGCCGCCGGTTCCGTGGCGGCGGAAGTCGCCCTCCGGGCTCCCCCCGCCGCCACGGAACCAATCGTCTCTTTCCTCTCTTCTGCCATTGCTCTTAGTCTCCTTGGATCTCGGTCAGTAAGCCAACCTCGTGTCCAAGAAAACCGGGTCCCCTATATAGTCACCCGCGGTACCTTTGTCCCAGAGCTCTATCTCCGCCCTTTGGAGCGCGGATTCATGGGGATCGGCCGCGATTCGGTCGAACGCGTCGCTCACCTCAGACCAGAAGATCCGTTCTTCGAGTTCTTTCAGAGCGATTTCGATGACCTGGGCTTTCGACTGGCCGAGCTTGGTCGAGAGCGTAGAAAGGATACTGATCGCGTCGCCCGCGATGCGTACGCTGGTTGCTACGTTTGCCATAGTTCGAAAATACCACGTCGCTGGGCATCGCTTTTGCTCGGCACGAGTTTTTCGATTCTTGATATTCGCGGAACTTTTGCTTTCTTCGTGCGTTGAAGGATGGTAGGATCTCTACTATCGAGATGAAAACACCGGAGACCGAACGAGTTGAGCTATTGCAGGGCACCTTGGACATGCTGGTGCTCCAAACCCTTTTATTTGGACCTTCCCATGGCCATGCGATCGCCAAAAGCATTCAGCGGGCAAGCGATGACGCCTTGCTCGTGGAGCATGGGTCACTCTACCCTGCGCTGCACCGATTGGAGAAGCAAGGATGGTTGACGACGAAGTGGGATAAAGCGCCGGGGAAGAATCGGGAGGTGAAGTACTACCTGCTGACGCCGGCGGGGAAGAAGCAGTTGACGGCGGTCCAAAACAAGTGGGCCCAACTGGTAACGGCGATTGGAAAGGTGATGCGGCCGGCTTAGACAACAGAGGAGACGCAGCGATGAACCAGAGAGAACGGGACGACGAATTGGCGCGGGAGGTGCGGGCGCACCTCGAGATCGAGGCCGAAGAGCAGAGGGAACGGGGCCTATCGGAAGAGGCGGCCCGGCTGGCGGCCCGGCGGGCGTTTGGGAGTCAGGCGCTGGCGATGGAACGAACCCGCGAAGTGTGGGGCTGGAGCCTAGGCGAAGCGTTCGCCCGGAATCTGCGGTTCGCGCTGCGGCGCGCGCGGCGCTCGCCAGGGTTTGCGCTGACGGTCGCTCTGGTGATCGCGCTGGCGGTGGGGGTGACGACGGCGATTTTTGCGGTGATCGATGTCGCGTTCCTGAAGCCTTTGCCGTATCCGGAGCCGGAACGGCTGGCCTACGTTTCAGTGACGTTCGAGGCGTCGGGACGGACGGCCGAAGACCAAGTGTTGACCGGGGCGCAGTGGGAGGTCCTGCGGGACCAGGCGAGTTTGGTCGAGCCGGCGGTCTACTCGGAGTGGGCGGCCGGGGTGAACTGCGCGGTGGGAGATCGGGCGTTGTTCGTGCAGCAGCAGCGGGTGGGCGAGGCGTTCTTTCGAGTTCTGGGCGTGGCACCGGCGATGGGCCGGGGCTTCAGCAAAGAAGAAGACAGTGAGAACGGGCCGCGGGCTGTGGTGCTGAGCGACAGTTTGCGGCGGCGGGTGTTCGGCGAGCGGACGGATGTGGTGGGTGAGAAGCTGCTGCTGCGCGGAGAACCGTATACGGTGGCCGGGGTAATGCCGGCCGGGTTCCGGAGTGGGGTGAAGGCGGACCTGTGGACGCCGCTGAAGGCCTCGACGCGGGGCGAAGGAGAGGGAAGCAACTACCAAGCCATGGTCCGGCTGAAACCCGGAGTGACGCTCCCGGCCGCGACCGGGGAGATGGAGACGATTTCGAAGGTGTTGCCGCTGCCGAAGGCGGGGAGGGACGGGACGCAATGGGTGCCGCGATTCCACTTGCAGTCTTTGCTGGCAGGCCGTACGGCGGACCTGCGCCAGCCACTCCTGCTGCTGCTGGGAGCCGTCGGAATGGTGCTGCTGCTTGGTGCCGTAAACGTCGGCGGACTGTTGCTGGCGCGGCAGAGCGGACGGGCGGCGGAGCTTTCGACGCGCATGGCGCTGGGGGCCTCTCGGGGACAGGTATTCCGCGATGTGTTGATCGACAGCATGGTCATGGTGGGGCTGGGAGGAGCGCTGGCGGTGCCGTTTGCATACTTGGCATTGCAGGGTTTGCGTTCGCTCAACGACGGGAAGTTTTCTTTGGTGGAGACGGCCGAGATTGACCTGCGGGCCTTGGGCGTCGGCTTTGCATGTACGCTCGGGGCGGGGGTGGTGGCGGGGTTGATGCCGGCCTGGCAGAGCGTCCGGATGACCCGAAAGAGGAGGATCGCACCGCTGGGGGCTTTGGTAGCGGGCCAGGTGGCGTTGGTGGTGCCGCTGCTGGTGGGCGCGGGGCTGCTGGGGCGTACGTTCTTTGCCCTGTGGTCGATGCAGGCGGGATTCGATCCGACCAACTTACTCATCGCCCGGATTTCATTACAGGATGCGCGTTACGATTCGCCCGAGAAGATACAGCGGCTTTTCAAGGAAGGCATTGCGAGGATACAGGCGGTGGCGGGGGTGGAAGGCGCGGGGGCGGGGCTGACGGTTCCGTTCGAACGGCAGTTGAACCAGGGGGTAAAGATCGGGGCGCAGGCGGTGCCGGGCGAGCGGGCTCGGAGTACGAACCTGGTTTATGCGACGCCCACTTACCTGGAGGTTTTGAAGATTCCGTTGTTGCGGGGGAGAGGACTGCGGGATGGGGACACGGAGATTTCGGAGCGGGTGGTGGTGGTGAACGAAGCGTTTGTACGGCGGTTCTTGGAGGGGCGGGATGGCGTCGGGGAGTATGTTCGTTTGGGCAGGAACCAGCCGGTGCAAATCGTGGGTGTTGTGGGGAATACGGCGCAGCGCAATTCTGAGTTTGGCGCGCCGCTGGCGCCGCTGTCGAACGTGTACGTTCCCGTGACCCAAATGACGAATTTCACCCCGGTCCACCAGTGGTTTTCGCCGGCGTGGATCGTGCGGAGCCGGTTGGCACCAGAGACGCTTGGACGGCAGTTGGAGAGCATTATGCAGGGGCTGGATCCACTGCTGCCGCTTTCGACGTTTACGACGCCAGCGGCACTGAAGAGCGAGACGCTGGGCGTCCAGCGGATGCTGTTTTCGTTGCTCGGCGTACTGTCGGGATTGGGTTTGCTCCTGTGCGTGCTGGGGGTTTACGGGCTCGTAGCGAGTTCGGTCGCCGAGCGGACGAAGGAGATCGGGATCCGGATGGCTTTGGGCGCAACCGTGCCGGGCGTGGTCCGGCGGGCGATGCGTCCGGGATTGGTGTCCGCGCTGGTGGGCGTGCTGGGGGGAGTTCCCTTGCTCTATTTCGGGCGAACGCTGATTGCCGGGATGATCCACGGGGTGACGGCGCTGGATCCGTTGACTTATCTGGGAATCGCGGTCGTTTTGCTGGGTGCGGTGGGGGCGGCGAGCTTCTTTCCGGCGCTGGCGCTGACGAAGATCGACCTTGCGGTGACGCTGCGGACTGAGTGAGCCTTAGCCCTTCGCGACAGCCATCTCTACACCTTTTGTTGAGACGTAGTATTTTGCCAACATATTCGGCTTCTCCCAGGCGGGGAGTAACTTCGGATTGGCTAAGTAGGTGAAGAACTGGCGAGTAACTTCGGCGAAGTGGGCTTCGTGGCTGGTGCGGTGGTGGTCCGGAATGTTCAAAAGGAACTCGTGGCCAAGGTCGCTGATGGTGACGCCGTCGATGGTGGCCTTGAGTTGGTCGATCTTGGCCTGCAAGGCGGCGAGGACTTCGCCGCGTAATTCGGCTGAGTTTGGCACGATGTAGACTTCGGGGCGGTAGGCTTCGGCTTCACCCTGGCGGACTTCGATGCTCGACTTGGAGCCGCGGAAGCGAGCCATGTGGGTATCGCTGACTCCTTCGAGATCCCAGCGGACGTCCATTTGCACGTGGATGCCGCGAAGGGTGTAAGACACGAAGTTATTGCCGTAGTAGTCGAAGTCGCCGGGGGCTAAGGGTGCCGTGCCGGTGACGGTGCGCCACTGAGTTGCGGAGAGTGTGGTCGGCCAGCGGCGGGCGTCGAGCATCTCGATGTCGGTGCGGTAGTCGATCGCGGTATCGGGGAAAGCGATCCACTGGGTGAGGTCGACGAGATGGGTGCCGACGTCGGAAAGTCCTTCGCCCTGGGCTTCGATATCGAAGAATTCGAGTGGGCGGAGCATGGGAACTCCGGCGACGGTCTTCGAGACGCGGTGCATGCTGTCCATATAGACGGCGGGCTCGGAGGGGGTGCCGGGCAGGAGGGTGCCGAAGACGTCGGGAGCGTTGACGAGTTCGCGGTGGAGGATCGAGGTGACTTCGTAGCGCTCGGTCATGATGTCGTAGGCGATGATGCCGTTTTCATCGGCGGCGTCGAGCGTGGCGGCGATGCGGGGCAGGTCGGCGGAGCGAAGGATCCAGGGCTTATCGGCGAGGACGTGGAAGCCGGCGGCGACGGAGCTTTCGATGCGCTCGATTTTGGCGCGATTGCGACCGGAGAGGACGACGACGCTGCCGGGTTGCTGCTCGCGGATCATGCGGGCGAGGGAGTCGGGGCCGGCGTGGACGTCGAGTTCCCAGGTGGTGGGACCTTCGGCGCGCTGGTTAAACCGGGCGACGCGGGTGAGGTGCTCGGTGAGATCGAGGCCGAGAGGGGCATAGACGGCGACGACCGGAGAGACAGCAGGGTACATCTCTTTTTGGACGAGGGCGGCGTGGAAATGGGCTGGATCGAGAGTAATGAGTTGAACCGAGGGCATCGAAATCGATTGTGGCACAATAGGGGGCCAATGGATAAACAACGAGTGGCCGGTTGGGTGATCAGCGCGATTCCGGGATTGATGATCGGATCGAGCGGAGTCAACATGATGTTGAAGATGCCATTTGTGATTGAGGGGCTGGTGAAGTATGGCTATCCGGAGAGTTCGCAGATGGGGATGGGGTTGGCGGCATTCGCGAGTGCGGTTTTGTTTCTGATTCCGCGGCCGGCGATGGTGGGGGCGATCCTGCTGACGGGGTATTTGGGCGGGGCGACGGCGACGCACGTAAGAGCGGGGGAGCCGTGGTTTTTCGCGGTGATTTTTGGGGCGTTGGTTTGGGTGGGGTTGGTGATGCGGGATGCGAAAGTGCGGCCGGCGGTGGGGTTGGGTAAGTGAAAGTAACTCCGTACTTGAGTTTTGACGGCAATTGCGAGGAGGCGATGCGCTTCTACGCGACGTGTTTGGGGGCGGAGATTGAAGTTCGGCTGGAGGGCCGCCGGGTAATGTTTTCGCACTTGCGGCGGGGAGGGTTGACCGTGATGGCTTCCGATTGTCCGACTGGGATGGCGCTGCAGCCGGGGAACAATTTTTACCTCTGTTTGGAATGCGAAAGTGTGGCGGAGCAGGACCGGGTGTTTGGGGCGTTAGGCGAGGGCGGCACCGTGACGATGCCGCTGCAACTTATGTTTTGGGACGCGCGGTTCGGCATGCTGACCGACCGGTTTGGTGTGAACTGGATGTTCAACGACCTGGAGGCTACCAGAGAAGCTTGAGGCCGCCCTGGAGGTTGCGGGGGGTGCCGGAACTGGTGATGGTTCCGAAGCCGGGGTTGCCAAGGACGATGCCGGGCGTGCCGAAGCGCGGGGTGTTCGTGAACTGGAAGGCCTCGAAGCGGAATTGGAGGCGGAAGCGTTCGTGCAGCGACCAGTTTTTGAGCGCGGAGAAGTCCCAGTTATAGAGGCTGCGCTGGCGGAGGATGTTGCGGCCGGCGTTACCGAGGGTGAAGGGCTGATTGCGCTGGAAGGCGGCGATATTGAAATCCTGCTGGAGCGTTTGGGTGCCGGCGCGGGGATCGCCGATGATGTCCGGGCGATTGACGATGGCGAGATTGCCGGTATTGGCCGGATTGCCGGCGACGGTAATGCTGTAGGGGAGGCCGCTCGACGCGGTGACGATGCTGCCGAGGGTCCAACCGCCGAGGACGGCATTGGCGACCGCGTTCGAACTGGCACCCCAATGGCGGCCGTGGCCGTAGGGAAGGTCGTAGAGCCCGCTCATGACGAAGCGGTGGGGGACGTCCTGGTTGTCGATGGCCTTTTCGGGAGTGAGGTTGCGGGGGTCCTGATAGCCGCAGCCCGATGCGTTGCCGATGGCGGCGGCGCCGCAGGTGTCGCCGAGATTCTTCGAGAACGTATAGGAGTTGAGTACGGTGAAGCCGCTGGCGAAGCGGCGTTCGATTTTGGTCGTGAAGGCGTGGTAGTTGGAGTTGCCGTTGAAACGGTGGTTATAGAAGCCGCCTAGAGGGGAGGTGGTGATGCCGGTGCCGGGGATTTCGAGCGACTTGAAGAAGCGCTTGGCGTTGAGGTTGCCGGGCCCCGGAGGGGAGAAGTTGCCATCGTATTGCCGAAGCAGATGGAGGCCGCGGGAGCCGCTGTAGCCGGTTTCCAGGAGCCAGTCGGCACCGAGTTGGCGCTGGATGTTGAAGTTCCACTGATGGGCGCTGGAGAGGTTGGGATTGCGTTCGTAGGTGCTGAACTGGAGGCCGGTGGCGCGGGCGAACTCGGTGGCCCCGGCGGGGGGGCCGTTGCGGAAATTAAAGGCCGGGACGGTGGGGCTGCCGGCCAGGCTGACACTGTAGGCGAAGGGCGGGTTGCCGACTAAGTGCTCGCTATCACCGAAGAACTCCATGTAGGCGTAGTAAATGCCGTAACCGGACCGAATGACGGTTTTGGGAGTGGCTTGGAAGGCGAAGCCGACGCGGGGCATGAAGTTGTTTTTGTCGGTGGAGATGAGGGCGCGGTCGGCGCGGGAACCATTGGAGGCGTAGACAAGGCGGGCCTGGCCGGGGTTGGAATCGAGGTCGATGGTGCCCATTTTGTTGTAGCGTTCGAGCCACGGGGGGGAGAGTTCGTAGCGAAGGCCGAAGTTCAGGGTGAGGCGGTTGTTGATGCGCCAGTCGTCCTGGAAAAACATGCTGAGGTTGTAGGTGCGGAGTTGGACGTTGAAGGGGGTGTCGTAGTTCCAGGCTTGGGAGAGGCCGAGGAGGAAGTCGGCGGCCCCGTCGGAGGTGTATTGGGAGTTGAAGGTGTAATTGCCGACGGCGTTCCGGGCGCTGAGGAGGTTGTTTTGGGACTTGATGAGGCCAGCGCCGAACTTGAGGCTGTGGCGCCCGCGGATCCAGGTGAGGTCGCCGGAGAGTTGGCGGTTTTGGGAGCCGCGGTGACCGGGGTTGAAGCCGCCGATGCCGAGGGCGCGGTAGCCGGTGATGCTGAGTTGGGAGAACCCTCCGGGGATGTCGTCGGAACCGCCGCGGATGCCGTATTTGCGGTTGAGGAGTTCGCCGTTCGTGGAGGCCGGATTATCGCGTTTGAAGAGCGTGAAATTCCAGCCGGCGCGGATGGTGGCGATGAGCGTGGGGGTGAAGACGTGGTTCCAGCCGGCACCGGTGTTGTAGCCTTCGGTGAGGAAGTCGAGGTTGCCGCCTCCATAGGCCGGGGCGGGGAGGCTGGGGGTGTCGGGGACGAGTTGATTCTGTTTGCTGAGGCGCCAGAAGAAGGTGTCGTTGGAGCGGACGGATTGGTCGATGCGGACGTCCCATTTGTCGACATCCTGCCAGCGGGGGGAGAGGGC
>JBKJLJ010000658.1:0-3329 GCA_046597015.1 Bryobacteraceae bacterium | reverse complement strand
TTTAAGCTATGGGCTGGCAAACCAGTCAACTGCCGGAAGCGTTCGAATCCGTCCCGCCCGACGAACAACGGATCTTCACTGCGGAATTCCCCTGCAGGGTAGTTCCTGTTCCTTCCGGGCTATTCGATCACTCCGAGACGGCGCACGCTGGAGATGAACTCTTCGGACTCCGGGACGCGGAAGAGAATAACGCCGGCTCGCAGTGAGGTCTGGCTCCTCGATCCCGGAATGGTGGAGAAGGGTCCGGCGGGCCTTGATCGTTATCGTCGGTTACGGTGACTGGGCCCGCCTACGCTAAACCCAACGCCGTTTTGTGGGCGTTTCCCTGCCGCTGGCCTCACCCGATGTTGATGTTAAGGACTAGCGGGCCATTCGTTGTTCTCATACGTTTCGGCACACACAGAGGACCGCTTCCGGTGTACCTACATAAGAGGTACTATCGTGGTAGATGCGCGATGGTCGAGATTGAGTTCGATTGGGATGAAGCAAACATTGGCCACGTAGCTCGTCATCGTGTTCGGCCGGAAGAAGCGGAGCAAGTCATTCTCAATGACCCGTTGGATTTGGGCATCGAGATTATTGACGGGGAGGAGCGCTACCTCAACCTTGGTGCAACGACCCAGGACCGGGTACTTCTCGTCGTCACGACTCGGCGTGGAGATCGGGTGCGGGTAGTAACGGCTTTCGACCCCATCAAACGAATCATTCAGTTTTACTACCAGGAACGAAACAGGTGATCCACAATGGCTAAGCGACCGCACTTCGAGAACGAGACACAGGAAGCCGAATGGTGGGTTAAGAATCAGGACCTTATCGCAGAGCGCCTTGAACAAGCCAAGACGGCGGGTGAACTCGGCCAGGGAACCGTGGCCCGGGTCGCCCGCGAAAGGGCCGTTCAAACCGGCGCGTCACCAACCATCACAATCCGACTGGCGGAAGAGGATCTCAAACGAGCTAGAACTTTAGCGGCCGAGAGAGGACTGCGGTATCAGACGTATCTCAAAATGCTGCTTCATCAAGCGCTGGACTCGGAGGAGAGCCGGGGTGGGCGCGGTTAATTTGGCCCACGGCGATCGCGTGATCTGGGTCCAATCGAATCAGCATGGAGATTCCTGCGGTTGAGATAGAACCGGTGGAGTGGCGTTCGCGACCGGAGACGAACGGGCGGCGGCTTGCGGTGATCTCCCGCTGGGCACCGGGAGATTCTTTGGCCCTATGCGCCCTTTTGCTGGAGCAATGCAGCACGGGGCAGGTATCCCATTCAGAACTAGTTGGCATCGGGGTCGTCAATCTTGTCTGGGGCAATTGTCTGGCAAAGGGCGGGTTCGGCACGGCGACTCAAACAGCCCGCTTGGGTACGCCGGCGGGGCTCGTGCCGATCTTCACAGGAGCCTGGTCCGTTACGCGGGAGCTGTCGTCGCAGCAGCACTTCACGGCGGTAGACTATAGACTTTATGCGCAACGAGTTTACAGCGGTTGTGAAGCAGGACGGCCCTTGGCACATTGCCTATTGCGCTGAGGTTCCGGGTGCGAATGGGCAGGGCGGGACGCGAGACGAGTGCCTGGCGAATCTTCGGGAGGCAATTTCCCTTATTCTCGAACATCGGCGGGAAGAGTCGCTGCGATCCGTTTCCCCCCGAGGCCAAGCAAGAACTCGTTGTAGTTAGATGAAGCGCGATAGCTTGCTCCGCCACCTTCGGCACCACGGCTGCGTGATACGGCGAGAAGGAAAGGAGCATTCCCTTTAGGAGAACCCACAGACTGCTCCTGCTGCGGCCGTTCCCCGCGATGTCGAGATCGCGAACTTGCTTGCAAAGCGATACAACGGACTCGCTACGGCACGGCAGGATGGGCGGGTTCCCCGCCCGTTGGTGCGGTCCTATCGAGGCCTATACGCTTCTAACCATCCAGCCCGGCTAACAGCTCCCGGCCATAGCGATCTTCGCGGCGGGTGATCTCATCGCGAAGCCGCGCTCGGTGTTGGGCCACCACGGTTGCCATCCGGGGATCGCTCGCCAGATTGCGCATTTCGCCGGGATCCTTCTCCATATCGATGAGCATCTCCCGTGTCCCCGGCCCGGCCCAAATCGAGTACTTGTAGCGAGCACTGCGCAAGGTCCGCGATTCATCGCATTCGACGACCAGGTCCGTCCGCCAACCCGGGGCGGATCCCTTCTCAGCTAACGCGCGGACGCTGCGGCCTGGGAGCCCGGCAGGCGCTGGAATTCCGGCGTAATCACAGAGCGTGGGAAACAGGTCGATCGTGGAGCCAATGAGATGCTTCCGATCAACTTTACCGCGTGGCACCCGGCCCGGCCAGGAGACCATAAACGGCACCCGGGCCGACTCCTCATACGGCATGCTCTTATGCTCCAAGCCGTGGGCGGAGTCCATGTCGCCGTGGTCGCTGGCGAAGACGACGACGGTGGTCTTATCGAGTCCAGTTTCCTTCAACGCCGCCAGCACGCGCCCGATTTCCGTATCGACCCCTTCCGTCAGCCGGCAGTAGGTCCAGCGGTGAAGCCGCCATTCTTCGGCGGTCCAGTGGGCGCGGACGTATTTGCGGAATCCGGTCAGCCGGGTGAGCGCTGCGGGTTCGCCGGCGGTGGCGGCGTGGTTGGCGGGCAACGGAGGACATACGCTCCCAGCCGGCAGGCGAGAGGCGGCGGCGACGTATTCGCGCTCGACGATCGACTTGGCAAGAGCCGTGGGCAGGCCTTCGGCCTTCGAATGGGCGTCGATCGCCATGTAGCAGATATCGTGGGGATTGATGAAGGAAGCGATAAGCAGGAACGGCTTATCCTGTTTCGCCTTGAGGAAGCGGACACACTCGGTGGCTAACTGGTCCCGTTCGTCGCGGGTGATGTACTCGAAGCCGATACTCTCGGCGGTCATTGGCTTGGGCCAATGCGTCTTGCCACCGAAAGCGGTTCGATAGCCGCCGGCGCGGAAGACGTGTCCCAAGGCGGTGGGCAGAACGGAGTCCGGTAGCGTGGGGGCGTTATTGCCGCGGATGCCGAAGTGGCTGGGATAGCGGCCGGTCATCATGGAGGTCCGGGCGGGGACACAGACGGGGTTACCGGAGTAGGCGAGTTCGAAGCGGACGCCGGAGGCGGCGAGGGCGTCCAAATGGGGCGTTTTTAGATACGGATTTCCCGTGCAACTCATCATGCCGGCGTGCTGCTGGTCGGTCATGATGTAGAGAATGTTCGGGCGGTCTGAAATCGCCGCCGCTGCTGCGGCACCTAAAAAGCTGCGTCTGCCGATGGCCATAGTCGACGCCAAGCTTATAAGAGTTTGGCGCGCCGATCAAGACCGGTCTGGGGCAT
>JBKJLJ010000725.1:0-10169 GCA_046597015.1 Bryobacteraceae bacterium | reverse complement strand
ATCGTTGAGAGCAAAGGATTGGAAGCCAGAGCGAGTCGCCTGGAGGCGATACATCCCTAATTGAAGGGAGGGGAAGTTATAGAGTCCGGACTCGTTCGATTCGGTACGGGTGACGATTCCGGTGCGGGTTTCGGTGGCGGAAATGGTGGTGGCTGGGATGGCGGCACCGGAGGAGTCGAGGACAGAGCCATTGATGGTGGCTTGGGGCTGTGCGGTGAGGAGCAGGGAGAGAGTGAAGAGAAGGAGTGCTAGACGGTACATACGATACCAAGCAGGATACATCAAAAGATTTCTTTTTTGGTCTGAGCGTGATACACTGCCATTATCTGATGTATCGAGGCTCAAATATGGATCTCAACAAACTGACCGAAAAATCGCAAGACGCACTCCGGGCGGCCCAGTCGCTGGCCACGCAGCGCTCCAACTCGCAGCTTGAGGTGGAGCACCTCTTGGTGGCCCTGATCGAGCAAGAGGGCGGATTGACCGCCAATCTATTGAAGAAAGCCGGGGTGGCCGTTGATGCCTTCCGGGCTCGGGCCGAGCAAGAGGTCGGTAAGCTGCCGGTTGTCTCGAAAGTGGACCAGGTCTATGTGACCTCGCGACTGACGAAATTGGCGACCGAGGCCGAAGCCGAAGCCAAGAAGATGAAGGACGATTTCGTCTCGACGGAGCACTTTGTCTTGGCGATGACGGGCGACTCCGGGGCGACGGGTAAGCTGTTCAAAGAGTTTGGGGTGACGCGGGAGCGCTTGCAGACGGCGTTAAAGGACGTCCGCGGCTCACAGCGGGTGACGACGCAGAACCCGGAGACGACCTACGAATCGCTGGAGAAGTACGGTCGCGATTTGACGCAAATGGCCGCGCAGGGGAAGTTGGACCCGGTGATTGGACGGGATGAAGAGATTCGGCGGGTGATTCAGGTCCTGAGTCGCCGGACTAAGAACAATCCGGTTCTGATTGGAGAGCCGGGCGTCGGGAAGACGGCGATCGCCGAGGGTTTGGCGGCACGCATCGTGCGCGGGGACGTGCCGGAGGGGCTGAAAGACAAGAAAGTCGTTTCGCTCGATATGGGAGCGCTGATCGCGGGGGCGAAGTTCCGGGGCGAATTTGAGGAGCGGCTGAAGGCGGTCTTGAAGGAAGTCCAGTCGGCCGAGGGGCAGATCATTCTGTTCATCGACGAGTTGCATACGGTGGTGGGGGCGGGGAAAGCCGAGGGTGCGATGGACGCCGGGAACCTGCTGAAGCCCATGCTGGCGCGCGGTGAACTGCATTGCATTGGCGCAACCACGCTGGACGAGTACCGGAAGCATATTGAAAAAGACCCGGCTCTGGAGCGGCGTTTTCAGCCGGTGCTGGTGGATCAGCCGAGCGTGGAGGACACGATTTCGATCCTGCGCGGGTTGCGGGAGCGCTACGAGATCCACCACGGCGTGCGGATTAAGGACTCGGCGCTGGTGGCCGCGGCGATTCTGTCGAACCGCTACATTACGGATCGGTTTTTGCCGGACAAGGCGATTGATCTGATGGACGAGGCGGCGGCCAAGCTGCGGACGGAGATCGACTCGGTGCCGACGGAGCTTGATGAGGTGCAGCGGCGGGTGATGCAGTTAGAGATTGAACGGGAATCGTTGAAGAAAGAGACGGACCCGGGGTCGGTGGATCGGTTGGGGAAGCTGGAAAAAGAGCTGGCGGACTTGAAGAGTGGTTCGGCGTCGTTGCAGGCGCAGTGGCAGAACGAGAAGTCGGCGGTGGATGCCTTGCGGAAGCTGCGGGAGCAGATTGAGCAGGTGAAGGCGCAGATTGAACGGGCGGAGCGCGAATACGATATTGAAAAGCTGGCGCGGCTGAAGAACGGCGACTTGGTGGCGTTACAGAAGCAGTTGGCGGCGGAAGAGTCGGCGATTGAGACGGGGCAGAAGCACCGTTTATTGAAGGAAGAGGTGGACGAGGAGGACATTGCGCAGGTGGTGGCGCGGTGGAGTGGGGTGCCGGTGGCGCGGATGCTCGAAGGCGAGACGCAGAAGTTGTTGGGCCTTTCGAAAGAGTTGCATCGGCGGGTGATTGGCCAGAATGAGGCCGTCGACGCGGTGGCGGATGCGGTGATGCGGGCGCGGAGCGGGCTGAAGGATCCGCATAAGCCGATTGGTTCGTTTATTTTTCTGGGGCCGACCGGCGTAGGCAAAACCGAGTTGGCGCGCGCGCTGGCGGACTATCTGTTCGACGACGAGCGGGCGATGATTCGGATTGACATGTCCGAGTATCAGGAGAAGCACTCGGTGTCGCGGTTGGTGGGCGCGCCTCCGGGATACGTGGGCTTTGAAGAAGGCGGGCAGTTGACGGAGGCGGTACGGCGACGGCCCTATTCTGTGATTCTCTTCGATGAGATTGAGAAGGCTCACCATGACGTGTTCAATATTCTGCTCCAGGTCTTGGATGACGGCCGGCTGACGGATGGGCAGGGCCGGACGGTAGATTTCAAGAATACGATCGTGATTATGACCTCGAACGTGGGATCGGCGCGGATTCTGGAGTATCGCGGCGGTTTCGATGGCGAAGGCTATGAACGGATGAAGCGGACGGTTTTGGAGGAGCTGCGGGCGGGGTTCCGGCCGGAGTTCTTGAACCGGGTGGATGAAATCATAGTGTTCCACGCGTTGGATGAGAAGCATCTCAAAGAGATCGTGCTCGTGCAGCTGGAGAGCTTGGTGAAGCGGTTGGCGGATCGAAAGATTCAGCTTGAGTTTAGCGACGCGGCGCTGGACTGGCTCGTGCGGACCGGATACGAGCCGAGCTACGGAGCGCGGCCTTTGAAGCGTGCGATTCAGAAAGAGATTGAGAATCCGTTGGCTCGGAAGCTGATTAGCGGGGAAGTTCGGGATGGTCAGTTGGTCAAAGTTGAATTAAATCCGCTTCGAGGGGCCCTAGACTTCAATCCTCCTGTATCCGCGATGGCATGATGCGCATCTTATGTGATAGAGGGAGACTAAATGACGACCCACGATGAGTTGAAAACATTGCCTGTATTGCCGCTCAAGAACACGGTGTTATTCCCGGGCTTGATGCTGCCGCTTTCGGTGGGGCGGAAATCGACGCAGGCCGCAGTGGACGCGGCGTTGGCGGCCGAAGGGAAAGAAATCCTGATTGTTTCCCAACGGGATGCGAGCGTCGAGGCCCCGGGGCAGGACGATTTGTACGGCGTCGGGACGACGGCGGTGATCCGCCGGAACTCGCGTTCGAACGATGGGTCGCTGGAATTAATGGTGCTCGGAGTGGACCGGGTGGCGGTCGTCAAGGTAGACGGGGAGCAGGGGTACTTGCGAGCGAGAGTGCGTCCTCTGCCGTTGCCGGAGGATTTCGGCACCGAAGTGGAGGCGCTGGAGCGAACGATTCTGGAGTTGGCGTCGAAGGCGATTTCGCTCGCTCATGGGGACGGGACGCCAGACCTGACAAAGCTGCTATCCGGGCAGGAAGATCCGCTGCGGATGGTGTTCTTGCTGGGTTCGATGATGTCGTTGTCGGTGGATCGGGAGCAATCGTTGCTGGAAGCCGAGACGAAAGTCGACGCGCTGCGGCTGTTGCATAAGTACTTGTGGCACGAGGTCCAGGTGCTGGAGTTGCGTTCGAAAATCACGAGCGAAGCGCGCAGTGAGATGTCGAAGGAGCAGCGGGAGTACATGCTGCGCCAGCAGATGAAGGCGATCCACCAGGAGTTGGGCGAGGGCGAAGAGGGGTCCGAGATCCAGCAGTTGCGCGATCAAGTGGCCAAGGCTACTTTGCCGGAACAAGCCAGGAAGGAAGTTGACCGCGAGCTGAAGAAGCTGGAGCGGACAAACACCAATTCGCCGGATCATCAAGTGACGCGGGGATGGATTGAGTATGTGCTTGATCTGCCCTGGACGACAATGACTGAGGACAACCTGGACATTTCTAACGCCCGGGCGATTCTGGACGAAGACCACTTCGAATTAAAAGACGTGAAAGAGCGGATTTTGGAGCACTTGAGCGTGCTGCAGTTGAATCCGGAAGCGAAGGCTCCTATCCTTTGTCTTGTCGGGCCTCCCGGAGTCGGTAAGACTTCGCTGGGGCAATCGATTGCTCGGGCGCTGGGCCGGAAGTTTGAACGGATGAGCCTGGGCGGGATGCACGATGAGGCGGAACTGCGGGGGCATCGGCGGACCTATATTGGTGCGATGGCGGGACGGCTGGTGCAGGCCATTCGCCGAGCTGGCTCAAAGAATCCGGTGATTCTGTTGGATGAGGTCGATAAGGTTGGCCGGGACTTCCGGGGCGATCCGACTTCGGCGCTGTTGGAGGTGTTGGATCCGGAGCAGAACAAGACGTTCCGGGATAACTATCTCGACTTGGATTTTGACTTATCGAAGGTCATGTTCATTACGACGGCTAATTCGCTCGATACGATTCCGCGGCCGTTACTTGACCGGATGGAGATTTTGCGGTTGAGCGGTTACTCGGAAGAAGAGAAGGTGCATATTTCGCGCCGGTATTTGATTCCGCGGCAATTGAAGGAAGCGGGCGTGTCCAATGAGCAATGCGTGATCAGCGAAGCGGCGCTACGGCGGATCATCAGCGGGTACACGCGAGAAGCGGGTCTGCGCCGTTTGGAACGGACGATTGGCAAGGTGATCCGGAAGCTGGCGTTGAAGATCGTCGAAGGGACGCATACGGTGGTAACTGTGGAGCCGGAGCACCTATACGATCTGCTCGGCGCCGAAAGCGTATCGCCGGAGAAGTTCCGGAAGGATTTACCGGCCGGCGTCGTGACCGGACTGGCGTGGACGGAGGCCGGTGGCGACGTGTTGTATCTGGAAGCCACGACTTTGCCGGAGGGCAAGGGGATGACCATTACCGGACAGTTAGGCGAAGTAATGCAGGAATCGATGCGGACGGCGCAGAGTTACATCTGGTCGCACGCGGAGGAGTTGGGCATTCCGCCGGATGCGTTCAAGAAGCATGGGTTGCACGTGCATGTGCCGGCGGGGGCGATTCCGAAAGACGGGCCTTCGGCGGGGATCGCAGCGGCTACGGCAATGACTTCGGCGTATACGAAACTGCCGGTGCGTTCGGATACGGCGATGACGGGCGAGATCACCCTGACCGGATTGGTGCTGCCAATTGGCGGGGTGAAAGAGAAGGTGCTGGCGGCGCGGCGGGCTGGCATGAAGCGCGTGATTCTGCCGGCGGCGAACGAGAAAGATCTGCGGGAGGTGCCGGAAGCGGTGCGGAACGAGTTGACGTTCTTGTTTGTCGAGCGGGTGGAAGAGGTGCTGACGGCGATGATCCCGGGGCTCGAAGCCGGGGTAGCGGTAGCGGCCTAAAAGCCGGCGAGTAGTTGCGCGACGGTGGCGGAGAAGCCTGGGAGCAAAGGAGTTTCCAGGCTTTCTTCGCCGCGGAGGAGGCGGATGCCGGCGTTGGTTTGGACGAAGATTTCCGCGTTGTCGTGATCGAAGAGCCAGACTTCCTGGGCACCGGCGGCGAGGTAGTCGAGGACCTTTCGATTCACGTCGACGGCAGATTCGGAGGGGGAGAGGACTTCGACGGCGATGCTGGGGGGGAAGGGGATGGGCGTGGCGATTGGATCGAACAGGCGGCGTTCTGCTAGAAAGACCGAAACATCAGGCCGGCGGACAGTGGTGGGGCTGAGACGGCAGTCGAGTTCGGCGAGCACGACTCCCATCGAATCGAGATCGAAGAAGTTGGCGAGACGCCGTTCGATATTCTGACGGATTCTAGCGTGCAGGGGGTTGCCGCTGGACATAGGAATCAGCTCTCCTTCAATCAACTCGTAGTCTTCGGTTTCGGCCGTGGCCATGGCGGCGAAATCTTCGACGGTCATCAGCGTCTTCGTGCCCATATGAAACTACGATAGCGCAGCGGGGCCGGAGCTAAGGGCGGGGAGTCGGGGTTGTGAGCCAGCACTTGTGACGGTGCCCATCGTGGCGACGGGTCCAGGGCGTTCTTGAATTAGGACTGAGTGGTTAAGATCCGGTTATTTTAGTGATGCAGCCCGAGCGAACGTACGCTGGACGTCGTGAAAACATTGCCGTTCGTTGATCCTCGTCGGTAAAAAGTTGCGCGGCCGGAGCGGAGTCGATAGACTTTGTAACGGAATTGTAACAATGGATTCACGTACTAAACGGCAGAGATGGGTGACGGTAATGGCGCTGGCCGCTATGACCATGGGGTGCGACCGGGGTGCCGATGCCGGGGTGTCCGCTTCGACGGTGGTGCCGGAATCG
This sequence comes from Bryobacteraceae bacterium, assembly GCA_046597015.1. GTDB lineage: Bacteria > Acidobacteriota > Terriglobia > Bryobacterales > Bryobacteraceae. The sequence goes on along the minus strand of JBKJLJ010000725.1, from coordinate 3,912 downwards.
GTTCCAATTGTGTCGGTCGTCCAGCCGAGCGGTGAAACGCTTTCGCACAAAGTGGAGCTGACGGGAGAGTTTCGACCGTGGCAACAGGCCGACCTCCACGCTAAGATTTCGGGCTATCTCGCCTCCATTACGGTTGACGCGGGCTCACCGGTGCGGGCGGGGCAGCTGATCGGCACCATTCAGTCGCCGGAATTGGAGGCCGAACTCTTAGAGGCGCAGGCGACGTTGCAGCGCAGTGGCAGCGACGAAGCGAAGGCTCGGGCGCAGGCGGAACGCGCCAAAGCGCAGGTGGGCGTGGCGAAGGCCGGGCACGAGCGGCTGGTCGCGGTGAACCGCAAAGAGCCGGGCTTGGTGGCCGGACAGGAGATTGACGAAGCGCTGGCGCGTCTGCGCAGCGCAGAAGCCGACCAAGGCGTGGCGGCGGCGATGATGGACGCGGCGCGGCAGGACGCCGGGGCGGGACGGGCGCGGGTTCAACGCGTCCAGACGATGCTCGAGTACCGGAAGGTGACGGCCCCCTTCAGCGGGGTGGTGACCAAGCGTTTTGCCGATCCCGGGAGCATGATCCAGGCCGGGACGACCTCGCAGTCGCAGGCGCTGCCCCTCGTGCGCATCGCTGAGATTGCGCGGCTGCGGTTGGCTGTCGTGATCCCGGAAAACGTGGTGTTCCAGATGCATGTGGGGACCTTGGTGCAGGTGAGGATTCCGGCGACGGGCGTGACGATGCCAGGAAAGATAGCGCGGATCAATTCGCAGGTGGCGGCGAACTCGCGAGCGATGGAAGCGGAAGTCGATGTGCCGAACCCGACCGGGGCGATCACGCCCGGCATGGTGGCGGACATTGAGTTGGCCGCGGCGACGCCGGCAAAGGTGATGACGCTGCCGCTGCAAGCCGTCAGTCGCCGGGGAGGGCTGGCGATGGTGATGGTCGTTCGTCCCGACGGAACGGTGGAGGAGCGGCGGGTGGACACCGGAGCCGAATCTGCGACCCACGTCGAAATCCGAAGCGGCCTCGCCGAAGGCGATCGGGTTATCGTCGGCAACCGAACGCTAATTCGGCCCGGAGCGAAGGTACAGGTGAAGGCAAGCTAGATGGCATCCTTCTCGATTCGGAACCCTTATTTCATTCTCGTCTGCGCGATGGTTTTGAGCATTCTAGGCAGTGTGACGCTGCTGCGGATGCCCGTGGATATGTTTCCGGCGATGGATATGACGGTGGTCGCGATTGCGACGTTTTATCCCGGGATGCCCCCGGAGCAGGTGGAGAAAAATATCACGGAACGCCAGGAACGTTTCTTTACGCTGGCTCCGGGGATTGAGCACATCGAGTCGCGGTCCTTGACCGGGGCGAGCATCATCAAGATCTACTTTCAGCCGGGGACAAACCCTGAGGTGGCCGTATCGACGATCGCCAATCTGGCGGCGGCAGAGCAACGCCGCATGCCGCCCGGCACGCTACCGCCGATTGTTTTGCGCTTCGACGCATCGAGTCTGCCGGTCTGTTTGATCGCCCTGCGAGGCCCCGGTTTGACCGAAGCCCAGCTCCGCGACGTTGGCCACTACCGCGTTCGAACGCAGGTGGCCAAAGTGCAAGGCGCGGCTGTCCCTCCGCCCTTCGGCGGCCGGTATCGCCAGATCATGGTTTACGTCGAGCCGCAAAAGCTCCAGCAGCATGGCCTCAGCGCTATGGACGTGGTGCGGGCGATCAACGATAACAACGTCGTGATGCCAGCCGGCACCATTAAGGTCGGTCCTATGGACTACCCGATTTTCACGAACTCGCAATTCACCGACCTCGAAGGGATTTTGGAACTGCCGGTGCGAACCTCGGGCCAGGCGGTAATCCGGGTCGGCGACGTGGCCAGGGTTCAGGACGCCTCGCAGGTGCAATTCAACATCGTACGCGTGGACGGGCAGCCGTCTGTCTATCAGCCGGTGCTGCGGCAGGGCGGCGATTCGAACACGATTCGGGTGGTGGACGCGGTACGGCTCGAGGTGACGCGGCTGTTGGACGTGCCGGAGGGGCTGGAGGCGCGGGTGGTGTTCGACCAGTCGAAGTTCATTTCGAAGGCGATTCACACGCTGGTAGATGAGGGCGCGATCGGGTTGGTGTTGACCTCGTTGACGATTCTAGTCTTCCTTGGCAGTTGGCGGGCAACGATGGCGGTGTTCTTTTCGATTCCGCTTTCGGCGTTGGCGGCGATCCTGTTTCTGTATGCCGGGAAGGGGTCATTGAACGCGATGACGCTGGGCGGTTTGGCGCTTGCGTTTTCACGACTGATCGACGATTCCGTGGTCGTGCTGGAGAACATTTTTCGGCACATGGAGATGGGCCTGCCGGCGCGGGAAGCGGCCGAGGTTGGCGCGAAAGAGGTGGCCTTGCCGGTTTTGGCTTCGACGCTCACGACGGCGATCGTGTTCCTGCCGGTCGTGTTTCTTTCCGGAGTGAGCCGGGATTTGTTCACGGCTTTGGGGCTGATGGTGGTGCTGTCGTTGCTGGCTTCGTATGTCGTGTCGATGACGGTGGTGCCGCTGTTTTGTGCGCGGGTGCGGGGATTACATCAATCGCATGAAGCGGCGCGCGGGTGGTTCTTCTTCTTCAACCGTGCGTTTGTTTCGTTCATGACTTTGTACGAGCGGGCGTTAGGGCCGGTGTTGCGGATGCCGTGGGTCGTGGCGGTGGCGGCGGTGGCGTTGTTTGCGGGGAGTCTGCTGCTGTTGCCGGGTATGGGGAAGGCGTTTTTTCCTCGCACCGACGCCGGACAATTTGTGATGAATTTGAAGGCGGCCAGCGGCACCAGCCTGGAACAGACGCAGGAGGCGGTGATCCGCGTTGAAGCTCTCGTGCGGCGCGTGGTGAAACCGGAAGATATCGACATTATGGTGGCAAACGTAGGCGTTGTGCCGGATTTTTCGGCGATCTACACCTCGAATTCGTCGCCGCATACAGCGTTCGTACAGGTGAGCTTGAAAGACGACCGCAAGACGTCGAGCTTGGAGTACATGCGCCGGATGCGCCGGGCGATGCGCGCGGAAATGCCGGAGCTCGCCGTGTACTTCCAGTCCGGTGGGTTCGTCGATGCTGTGTTGAACTTCGGTATGCCGGCACCTGTGAACCTGCAGGTGAGTGGGCCCGACTTGCCATCGATTCATAAAGTCGCCGTGGAGCTTGCCTCGCGGGTGCAACAGCTACGCGGCGTGAGCGACGTGTTTCTGCCTCAGGACATCGACAACCCGGCTTTACGGGTGGAGGTAGACCGGACGCGGGCCAGCCTGTTGGGATTGTCGCACCGCGAGATCACGAGCAATCTGATTACCTCAGTGGCCTCGAATTCGATGATCGCGCCGACGTTTTGGACGGATCCGAAATCGGGCAACGACTATTTTTTGACTGTGCAGTTGCCGGAGGGTTTCATTACAAACGTGGCGCAGTTGCGGAATCTGCCGTTGCGAACGCCGGGGCAGCAAGTGGTGAACCTGGACTCTGTGGCGTCGATTACCCGGGTGGAGGCGCCGACCGAGGTGGCGCATTTTGGGCTGCGGAAGGTGATGGACGTTTACGTGAACCTGGACACGGAGGACTTGTCTCGGCCGGTGGCGGCGATGGAGGCTGAATTGGCTCAAATGAAGTTACCAAAGGGCGTGCAGGTGACGGTGCGGGGTGCGGTGGAGGGAATGCGGAGCGCGTTCCTTGGTTTTGGCACGGGGCTGGGGTTGGCGCTGTTGCTGCTTTACCTGGTGCTCGTGGCTCAATTTGAGAGTTTTCTGGATCCCGCGATTATCCTGCTAGCGGTGCCGACTGGACTGGCGGGGGTGCTTGTGACGTTGACCCTCACGGGGACGACTATCAATGTTCAGTCCCTGATGGGGGTGATCATGATGACGGGCATCGTGGTTTCGAACTCGATTCTG
>JBKJLJ010000629.1:0-2870 GCA_046597015.1 Bryobacteraceae bacterium | reverse complement strand
CGCGCTTCGCCATGGCGAGGAGGGCGTAGAGATGGGTGTTGTAGGAGTGAACGCCGCCGTCACTCACCAAGCCCATGAGATGCAACCGGCGACCGCGAGCGGCCGCCATGAGCGCCTTCAAAGTCGGATCGTCATAGATCGCGCCGGTGAGCACGAGCAGATCGATGCGGATCCAACTCTGAAGGCGCTCATGGCGGCCGCCCGCGTCCGTCGGTTGCATCTCATGGGCTTGGTGAGTGACGGCGGCGTTCACTCCTACAACACCCATCTCTACGCCCTCCTCGCCATGGCGAAGCGCGAAGGCCTCACCGATGTCGCCGTCCATGCCTTCATGGATGGCCGCGACACCCCGCCCCACTCCGGCCTCGAATTCATCCTCGAACTGGAAGCCAAAATCGCCGAAATCGGCGTCGGCCGCATCGCCACCGTCTCCGGCCGCTACTACGCCATGGATCGCGACAAGCGCTGGGAACGCGTCGAACAAGCATTCCGGACTGTCGTCCTTGGCGATGGCGAAAAAGCCCCCACCGCCGCCGCTGCCGTCCAGCAAAGCTACGAGCGCGGCACCACCGACGAGTTCGTCCTCCCCACCGTCGTCGGCGAAGGCGCCCCCATCCGCGATGAAGACGCTGTCTTCTTCTTCAACTACCGCGCCGACCGCGGCCGCGAACTCACCCAGGCCATCATGGACCCGGACTTCCTGCCCATCTCCCGTTCGCTCGCCCCCAAAAACCTGTATTACGTCACCATGACCCAGTACGACAAAAACTATGCCGCCTGGGGCATTCAGCACGTCATCCCGGTCGAAACTCCGTCCAACATCCTCGGCGCCATCCTCGAACAGCACAACCTGCGCAACCTCCGCTGCGCCGAAACCGAAAAGTACCCGCACGTCACCTTCTTCTTCAACGGCGGGATCGAAAAACCATTCTCCACCGAAGAGCGCGCCATGGTCGCCTCTCCGAAGGTCGCCACCTACGATCTCGCCCCAGAGATGTCCGCCCAGGGCGTCTGCGACATCGTTAAGAAGGCGCTCTCCGACAACACCTTCGACGTCATCGTCGTCAACTTTGCCAACCCCGACATGGTCGGTCACTCCGGCCAACTCGGTCCCGCGATCTTGGCCTGTGAGAAAGTCGACGACTGCCTCGGGCAGCTCTGGCCCTTGATCCATCAGCGGAATGCCGCCTGGATCGTCACCGCTGACCACGGCAACGCCGAAACCATGATCGACCCCATCACCGGCGGCCCGCACACCTATCACACGACCAACCCGGTGCCCCTCATCCTGGCCAGCGACGGCATGCAACCGCTCCGCCCCGGTGGCAGTCTCCGCGATATCGCTCCCACCATGCTCGGCCTGCTTGGTGTCGAAAAATCATTGGAAATGACGGGAATCGACCTCCGCATTCTATAATCCGGAAGTGCCATCGCCTTCTTTCTTAACCCGTCTCACCGAGCAGCACCGCTTCAAGTACTACGACCTCTGTTTGTCCTTCTTCGTCGTCGTGCTGCTCATCTCCAATCTCGTCGCGCCGAAGATCTGCCAAATCGGCCCGTTCACCCTTTCTGGAGCCCAACTCCTCTTCCCGCTCACCTACATCTTTGGAGATATCTTCACAGAGGTGTACGGCTACGCCGGCTCTCGCCGCGCCATCTGGCACGGCTTTCTAGCCCAGACCCTGCTCACTGTTTTGGCCATGACCATTGTCACGCTGCCTCCCGCCCCAGGCTGGGGGAACCAGGCGGCCTTTGAAACGGTGTTCGGCTTCCTCCCGCGGCTGGTTGTCGCCAGCTTGATCGCCTTCTGGTGCGGCGAGTTCGCCAACTCCTTCGTCATGGCCAAAATGAAAATCGTCACGAAGGGCGAAAAGCTTTGGGCCCGCACCATCTCCTCCACCGCCGCCGGCCAACTCGTCGACACCATTCTGATGATGGTCATCGGCTTCGGAGGAACGATGTCCTGGGACGTTATCTACAACCTCATCTGGTCCGGCTACCTAGTCAAAGTCGCCTACGAAATCCTCGCGACTCCGCTCACGTATCTCGTCGTCAATACCCTCAAGAAAGCCGAAGGCGTTGACCTCTACGACACCGACACCGATTTCAACCCGTTCGTCCGCATGAGCTAAGCAAATGCAAAGCAATTTCCTCCGGAGCATCATCCTGGCCGCCATCTGCGGGCCCCTCGCCGCCCAGGACGGCCTCTTCGACGCCCACGGCGACCTCGGGCTCACCCCGAAAGCCGGCACCTCCGTCTATCTGCCCATCCCCGCCGAGTATCACATCACCGGAGGCGGTGCCAACGTCTGGGGCACCCAGGACGCCTTTCATTTCCTCTGGCGTCGCGTCTCCGGCGATGTCACCCTCCAAGCTGATGTCCGCTTCGTCGGCCCCGGTGTCAACGCTCATCGCAAGGCGATGCTCATGCTCCGCCAGGATCTCGATGCCGACTCGGTCTATGCCGACGTCGCCGTCCATGGCGACGGCCTCACGTCGCTCCAATACCGCGCCGTCAAAGGCGGCCCTACCGCCGAGATGCGCTCTACCGACAAAGGCCCCCTCCGCCTCCGCCTCGAACGCCAAGGCGATCAGATCACCATCATCGCCGGGTCGTCCGTCGGCCCCCTCACCCTGAAACTCTCTGACCCCGCCTACCTCGGTCTCGGTGTCGGCTCCCACGATGCAAACGTCCTCGAAACCGCAATTTTTTCCAATGTCACCCTCCAGGGCCCCAAGCTCGACCCCCGCCCGCTCTATCGAAGCCGGGTGATGATCCACGATCTCTCGACAAATAAGAGCACCCAGATCCACGAAGCCCGCGGCGTCATCGAAGCCCCCAACTGGTCCCGCGACGGCAAATTCCTCCT
>JBKJLJ010001003.1:0-2618 GCA_046597015.1 Bryobacteraceae bacterium | reverse complement strand
CGGAATGGCGTTAATATTCCGCTGCCACAGTTGGTGCCGGCTTAAGGAGCCGACGTAGGAGATGTCCATCAGAAAGGTTTTGCCAACCTGCTGCTGAATCCCGAGTGAATAGTTATAGGTAGTCGGCATGGGGTTGTTGCCAAAGATGGCGCGGACTGTGCCCGAAGGGGCGAGAACCCCTTTGCCGGCGGTTTCGGCCAACCCGTCGAGCGTACCGTAATAGACGGTGGGCGTGAAGATCGACGGAGGATTCGGCAACATGTTGTACGTCATATTGCCTTGGATCCGATCGAAGAAGACTCCGCCACCCCCGCGAATGGCGGTGCGGCCGCGGCGGAACGGATCGTAGGAAAAGCCGAAACGGGGAGCGGCCATCAGTTTGGGCACTTCGTAGAGGCCGCGAGGGAGGCCGTTCTGGCCGCCTTGAATCATGCCGATCGCAGGAGTGCCGTAGCCAGGGGCGAAGGTACCGATGAATCCTTCCGGGTAGTTGGTGCCGTTAGGTGCCTGGGCCACGGTCCGGCGGTTGGCGTCCAGCGCCGGGCGCAGCAGGACGGGAGCCTTGGCCGGGTCGTAGGCGTCCGGGGAGAACGTGTAAAGCTGATTCAGTTTGTCGTAAGTGGGCTGATTGGCGTAGAAACGAACTCCGAAGTCGAGCAGTAGGTTCGGCTTGACACGCCAAGCGTCCTGGGCGTAGAACTCGAGATTCGTAAAGTAGTAATAGCCGCGCGGGCGGGCCGAAGCCTCGGTGTAGGAGTTATAAGAGCCGAGCGCTGCATTGGAGTAGGCGAAATTCGTGTCGTACTCGCTGAGCGCATTGACGCCGAAATCGAGGGTTCCGCGAGTGGCGGCGTTCGCGCTTTGATCTTTCCGGGCGCGCTCGTAATAGACTCCGAAGCGGAAGGTATGAGTTTTCCAGATCTTGCTGAGGTTTTCGACGACGGATAGAATCAGGTTCGAATTATCGTAGGGAACCCCGTCGCTCATGTTCACGCTGGCAGCGTTCTGGACTCCGCCGAATGCGAAGTTGGGAATCAGATTCCCGGCGTTCAAGCTGGAATTGAACTGTGGAACATTAATGCCGAGCTTCGTCCGGTCGACTTTGTCTGGGAAGACCGGTTTATAGGTCAGATGGTTTTGACTGACGCCGAGGATCAGTTCGTTAAAGACGGTCGGCGAGACCGTGTAGGTCGTGTGCAGCGTGGCGCCACGGCCTGGCTGGCGAAAGTCAATCGGCGTGAGCGGAATATTGACCCCTCCGTTTACCCAAAGGCCCCAGGGCACCTCTTGCCGGTCCTGCGTATTACTGATCCGAAGGTAGGTCTGTAACTTGGTGAAGGGCTGGAAGTCGAGCCGGAGGATGTCCGTTCGCCGGGGATAGCTACCACTCTGGGCGGAGATGAAGTTCCACTGGTCGCGGCGATTGGGGATCGGGTCAACGAAGTTCGGCATGGGAAAAATGCCGAGGATCTTCTGCCCGATCGGGTGGAGCCGGCTCGCGGGAATAATATTACCCGGGAACTGAAGCTTATTGTTGGCCGCGTCCCGATTCGTCAACGGATCCCGAACAACACGAGCCCGACCGTTCGTGTCCCGGCTTTGGGAGAAATCGCCGGCCCGTTCGAGTGCCGTGGGCACGGTTACAGTCCGCGAGCCGTACTCAATGAACTGGCTCTGAAATTCCTGACTGAAAAAGAAGAAGAGCCGCGAACGATCGCGATTCCAATTTCCGGGAATGTACACCGGCCCGTTGAGTTGGTAGTTGCCGATATTGTAGCGGTAGGGCTGACGCGCTACGCCTCGCTGGTTATTGAAGAAGCTATTGGCGGAGTACCGCTCGTGACGGTTGAAGTAACTGCCGCTGCCGTGAAACTGCTTACCGCCGCCGCGCGTGATGATGGTGATGGCGCCTCCCGAATTGCGGCCATACTCGGCGGCATAGTTGGACAAGAGCACCTTTACCTCTCCGACCGAGTCCATGGACGGCATGGAGTGAACGCCGCCGTTGGAGCCAGTGTCGAGAGTGGTGACGCCGTCGACGCTGACATTTTTGGAGTTGTCTCGACCGCCGGAGAGAAAGAGCCCCCCGGTCCCGTTGTTCGACGGTGACTCGCGGCCATCGCTCGTGTCGATCACGCCAGGGAGTAGTCCAACCGCGTCCATCACGTCGCGCCCCCGCAGCGCCAGGTTCTGCAACTCTTCCTGAGTAATCGACGCCGATTTCTCGCTGGAACCAAGTTGTACCTGGGCCCCAGCGGCTTCCACTGTAACTGTGTCGGCGGTTTCGCCAACCTGGAGTTTGATCCGGCCAAGCGTTCGTTGTTCGCCAGAGTTCAGCGCGATATCAGTTTGCTGATGCTTCTTAAATCCGGCATGCTCTATCGAGATCGTGTATTGGCCAGACGATAAATCTGGAAACGAGAAGTATCCCGCCTCGTTTGAAGTCGACGCCCTTTGAAAGCCCGTGCGACTCTGTCGAGCGGTGACCTGCGCCCCTGGTATGATCGCGTCGGTCTGGTCGACGATGGTGCCGGAGAGACCGGAGGAGATGTTTTGCGCCGACGACAGAAGAGCGACAGCGAGAGATGCGAAGGCTAGGCGGAGCATAGGTGTCGTAT
>JBKJLJ010000812.1:0-3017 GCA_046597015.1 Bryobacteraceae bacterium | reverse complement strand
GCGTTCTTTGGTCGGGCCGGCGAGATTCGAACTCGCGACCTCTTGCACCCCAAGCAAGCGCGCTAGCCAGGCTGCGCTACGGCCCGATGACCTCCTTCAGTATACCGCACTTTATTCTCGCCGCTGCACTTAAAACTCAACTCGCAAACCCAACTGGAACACTCGCGCCGCTCGCGAGGCGTTAATCGTCCCGCCGTTTAACACGTCCACCCGCGTCTCCGGCAAACTGAAGTTCGTCCGGTTCGATACGTTAAACGTTTCTACCCGGAATTGGACGGCCTTCTGTTCGGCGATCACAAACCGCCGCGACACGCTCGTATCCAAAGTAAAGAAACCCGGCCCATCCAATACGTTCCGCCCCGAAGACCCAAACCGGAACGACCCGCGCGGCACCAAAGGAAACGCCGTCCGGTCGAACCATCCGTCCGGCCCCGCTCCCGCGAGATTTCCCGCCGCAATCCGGTCTGGCCGGACGGCGTCGCCCAAGTCGAGCGATACGTTCGCCACCTTCGGCGTGAACGGCTGCCCCGTGTAGGCCCGCGTCGTCCCCGCCAACTGCCAGTTTCGCAGCAGCAGATGCTTCAAGAACTTCGGAGCATAAATGAAGCTCGCTACAAACGAATGCCCAATATCGAAGTCGCTCCGCCCCCTCTCGCCGTGCAGGTTCCGCGCGTCCTGCGCACTCGGGAACCCCGCCGCAATCGTCCCCCCCGTATTCGAACTCTCGTCGATCGACTTGGCGTAAACATAGGACGCCCGCACAAACAACTCCTTCGTAAACCGCCGCCGCAGCGTCACCGTCCCGGAACTGTAAATCGAGTTCGAACTCGCCGCAAAGTAGTTGATCGTTTGGAAGGGCGAATAGGGCCGCGGAAAGCTACCGTCCGCCAAACGCAGCGCCGGGACGCGAAACGGTTGGTTCACATCGTACCGCCGGGGCAAGTGCGTCCCCTTCGAACCCGCGTAAGCAACCTCTAACACCGTCCCGCCCCCGAAATCACGCTCCATCGTTAACGACCACGACTGCAGATACTGGTCTTTCGAATGGATGTCCTGGCCACTCGTCGACGTGATGCCACCCACCTTCCGCTTGGCCAATGGATACGGGTTCGATACGGTCAGCAACAGGGGGTTTGCCGAAGTCGCCGAATACGACTCATTCACCGAAAACGGATAGATGTCGCTCAATTCGTCCGTGCGATACAGCGAACTGGCCCCGTAGAACATCCCATAGCCGCCCCGGATCACACTCTTCTGCGATCCAAACGGCCGCCACGCAAATCCAAACCGCGGCGCAAAGTTCGCATAGTTCGTTTTCACAATCGCCGGCGACAATCCAACATCCCCGGCCAATGCCACATACTGGCCCAAACCCGTCTCGGCAATCCGCGCATCAAAATCCGGCAAATTGCCCTTCCCCGCGATCACCACCTTACCCAACTCCGGCACGAACATCGACCAGGCCCCAAATTTCTCCTTCGGCGGCTTCATCAGGTCATACCGAATGCCGATGTTCAACGTCAGCGTCGAAGTCACTTTCCAATCATCCTGCGCGTACGCCGAATAGTTCGACACCAAATGATAGGGCCCCGCCCCGTCCAACTGCCGTCGCGTCGTCTGCGCATAGCCCATCAGGAAGTCGGCCATCGGCTCGTTCGTAAACCGCCCCAGAAACGTCATGCGGCCCCGCGTATCGCCGAACTGCCGCGAGAAGTACTGAAACCGCAAAAAGTCTCCCCCGAACTTAAACGCGTGTTTGCCTCGGATCCACGTCAGCGCATCCGCATACTGAAAATTGTTATAGCTCCAAATTTTCGGCAAGTCGTACGCATGCCCCAACGTGATGTATCCGGAAACATCCGATTGCGGCAACCCCAGCGCAATCGGGTTCGTCGTCCCACCGGCAAAGCCCACTTCTCTCGCCCAATCCCGCGTATTCGAAGGCCACCCCTGGTTGAGGGTACGCCGCGAAAACGAAACGCTCGCTTCGTTAAAGAGGCTCGAAGAAACCGTCCGCAAGTAACGGATGCTCGACAGCAGTTCGAAATTCGCCGTCGTTGTTCCGAACAAAGCGATCGGCGACCGGTTGAAGGGCGTCGTCGATGCGTTCGGCCGCCAGAAGGTAGAAAAAGTCAGCCGGTCGCGCGGCGATACCGTATCGTCCACTTTCACGCTGAAATTGTTCGAATCACTCGTCCCGTTCGCCTGGCCAATGTAATTTACCCCTGCTGCAAGCAAGTTAGGGGCGGGGTAAAAGCTCGCCAGCTTCAGCGCCACCGGATCCAACCTCGCCGCTGGAATCTGGTTCCCCGCAAACGGGGCCGCCCGATTCAGCGGGTCGGTGATGACAAGCGGCCTTCCAAATGCGTCGCGTGCGCTGCGAAAATCCCCTCGCAACATCTCTGGCTGCGGCACAATTCCCCGCTGCAAGCTCCCGGAGACTTGCCGCAGAGACTCCCAGCTAAAGAGGAAGAACGTTCGGTTCTTGATGATCGGCCCCGATACCGTCGCTCCAAATTGATTCCGTCGCAGCTTCGGCTTCGTCACCGCAAAAAAGCCCCGCGCATCCAACACATCGTTCCGCAAAAACTCGTACAGCGAACCCCGTAACTTGTTCCCACCGCTCTTCATCACCACGCTCAGAATCCCGCCCGCGTAGCGGCCATATTCGGCCGAAAACCCGGAGGTGATTATCTTGAACTCCTGCACCCCTTCAAGCGGGGGATTCGCCATCGAACCCGTATTCCGTCGCTGCGTGTTGTTCATGCCGTCGAGCAGAAATCCGACGTTATCGGCCCGGGCCCCATTGATGGCGTAAGCTCCGTCTCCGTCCTCTCCTTTCGGCAAAACCCCTCCGGTTAAAAAAGCGAGGTCAGAAAAATTCCGCCCCGCCAGCGGCATCTCGGTCAACTCCTGATTCGTGGTTACATCGCCCCGGGCTCCGCTTTCGGTCGTCAGCGGCGTCGGCGTATCGGTTACCGTCACGGACTCCGTCGTCGCGCCCACTTCCATCTGAA
>JBKJLJ010000809.1:0-5531 GCA_046597015.1 Bryobacteraceae bacterium | reverse complement strand
GGACTCGATCTTGGCGGTGAGTGGCCGGCTGAACCCGACCATGGGTGGGCCGCCCGTGATGTTCTCGGTGCCCGATGACATCGCGCAAGGATTTGAGTTCTTCAAATGGTTCCCATCGAGCGATGAGGAGCAACGGCGGCGGAGCGTTTATTTGATCCAGCGAAGAAGTGTTTTGTTGCCGATGGCCGAGACTTTCGACGCGCCGAACCTGAGCACTTCCTGCGCCCGCCGCTTGACTACCATTGTGGCTCCCCAGGCTTTGACCTTATTGAATGGGACGCTCACACGGACGGAAGCGGAACACTTGGCTGAGCGCGTCGCCGGCTCGGCGGACCCGGTGGGTGAGGCGTTCTGGCGGGTGTTGGGGCGCACGCCAAATGCGGCGGAACGGGCGCAAGGCGATCAGTTGGCGGCTCAAGGTAAGCCGGGATTGGCTTCGTGGGGCGCTGTGTTGTTTAACTTGAACGAATTTTTGTTTGTGGAGTAACCCGATGGATCGTCGACAGTTCTTATTTGGATTATCCAGTGCGGCGTTGAGCCAGCTCGAGGCGGGGACGCACCATGCCGCGAAGGCGGACGCCTGCATTTTCCTGGCGATGTTAGGTGGAGTGAGTCAGATCGATACCTTTGACCCGAAGCCGAAGCTGACCGAACTGAATGGCAAGATCATGGATTGGACGAAGGAGAAGAAGACGGACCAGCCGAACCTTTTTGCCAAGCCCCGGAAATTTGTCGCGAGCCCGTTTCGGTTTCAAAAGTATGGCAAGTGCGGGCGAGACGTCTCCGAACTGCTGCCGGAGACGGCTAAGTGGGTGGACGAATTGGCGATCTGCCGGAGCGTGCAGTCCGACAACGGGAATCATCCGGCGGCCGTTTTCCAAATGAATACGGGTTTCATCATTCCGGGGAACCCATCGGTGGGGGCTTGGGTAACTTACGGGCTAGGGACGGCGAACAAGAACCTGCCGTCGTTTGTGGCGATGCCGGACTACCGATCGATTCCTTTCAGCGGGGCGCAACAGTGGGGCAGTGGGTATTTGCCGGCCGAATATCAGGGGACCGTGTTGCGGGCTGGGAGTGAGCCCATTCGGGATTTGGTTTCGCCGAAGGATGTGCCGGCGGGGTTGCTGGAGGCCGAGCGCGAGGCGCTACGGGGAATGAACGGGGCGTTCGGAGTTTTGCGGTCCGACAATCCGGAGTTGCGGGCCCGAATGGATTCCTATGAACTTGCGTATCGGATGCAAATGGAGGTGCCCCGGGTTCTGTCGATCGACGCCGAATCGGCGGCGGTGAAAGAAGCTTACGGGTTGAACGACCCGGTTACGGCTTCGTTCGGACGGCGGTGCTTAATGGCTCGCAAGTTAGTGGAAGCCGGTGTGCGTTTTGTCGAGATTTTTACGCCCTCGCAGAGTTGGGATGCGCACGGTGACATCAAGAAGAACCACGAGAAGAACGCCCGGGAGACGGATAAGCCGATCGCGGCGTTGCTTGCGGATTTGAAGCAACGGGGAATGTTAGAGCGGACCTTGGTCGTGAATATGGGCGAGTTTGGCCGGACGCCCGATACCCCGGCTGAGCAGGAGACGCCCGGGCGCGATCACAATACGCGCTGTCAGAGCATGTGGTTTGCCGGAGGCGGGATGAAGGGCGGGTCGATGATTGGGACGACGGATGAGATTGGGCACAAGGCAGTGGAGAATATCTACCACATGCACGATGTGCACGCGACGATTCTGCATCAGATGGGGTTGAACGATCTTCGACTCACTTACTATTTTGGGGGACGAAATCGGCGGTTGACGGATTTAGGCGGGCGGGTGATTAAAGAACTGGTGGCCTAGTCACTGGCGGTAGATTCGACTACGATGAGGAATGAACCAAGAGTTTGCTGCCTTAGATGCGTGGTGGAGAGCGGCGAATTATCTGTCAGTCGGACAGATATATTTGAAAGATAATCCGCTCTTGCGGGAGCCCTTGACGCTCGAACATATCAAGCCCCGGCTGCTGGGGCATTGGGGTACGACCCCGGGACTGAACTTCATTTACGCGCACTGCAATCGGTCGATTGTGGCGCGGGATTTGAACATGATGTACATCATTGGCCCGGGCCACGGTGGCCCCGGGCTGGTGGCGTCGACTTATTTGGAGGGCTCCTACACCGAACTGTATCCGCATATCGGCTGGGATACCGAAGGGATGCGGCTGCTGTTCCGCCAGTTTTCGTGGCCGTACGGAATACCGAGCCACGTAGCTCCCGAGACGCCGGGGTCGATCCATGAGGGCGGGGAACTGGGCTACGCGCTGTTGCATGCCTATGGGGCGGCTTTCGATAATCCAGATCTCGTGGTGATGTGTGTGGTGGGCGATGGGGAGGCCGAAACGGGCGCTTGTGCAACGAGTTGGCATGGGAACAAGTTTCTCGACCGCAAACGGGATGGGGCGGTGTTGCCGATTCTGCATTTGAACGGCTATAAGATTGCGAACCCGACGATGCTCGATCGGATTCCGCAGACGGAGTTAATGGAGTTGTTTCGGGGATATGGCTACGCGCCCGTGATGGTGGATGGCTCGGACCCAGAAGAGATGCACCGGAAGATGGCGGCGGCGATGGACGCCTGCCTGGATGAGATTGCCCGGATCAAAGCGGCCGATGAGACGGACCGGCCGATGTGGCCGATGATCATCTTGCGCAGTCCAAAGGGATGGACGGGGCCGAAAATGGTGGACGGAAAGCCGGCGGAAGGCACTTGGCGATCGCATCAGGTTCCCTTTGCGGAGATGGCGACAAAGCCCGGTCACGTGGCGCTGCTCGAAGAGTGGATGAAGAGTTATAGGCCGGAGGAGTTGTTCGACGCGGAGGGTCGCCCGGTGGAAGCGATCCTGGAATTAGCGCCAAAGGGGAAGCGGCGGATGGGATCGAATCCGCACGCCAACGGTGGTTTGCTGCGGAAGGATTTGGTGATGCCGGATTATCGGCAGTATGCAGTCGAAGTAGAGTCGCCGGGGGCGACGGACGGGGAGGCTACCCGAGTGTTGGGCACGTTTCTGCGGGACGTGATGGCGGGCAACGAGGGCGCGAGGAACTTTCGCATCTTCGGACCGGACGAGACCGAGTCGAACCGGTTGGGGGCGGTGTTGCAGGTAACGAATAAGGAGTGGGCGGCGGAGGTGGAATCGGTCGACGAGCACCTGGGCACGGGTGGCCGGGTGATGGAGGTGTTGAGCGAGCACATGTGCCAAGGCTGGCTGGAAGGATACCTGCTGACGGGCCGGCATGGATTCTTCTCCTGCTACGAAGCGTTCATCCACATTATCGATTCCATGTTCAATCAACACGCCAAGTGGTTAAAGACGACGCGGGAGATGAAGTGGCGGCCGCCGATTTCGTCGTTGAATTACCTGTTGACCTCGCACGTGTGGCGTCAGGATCACAATGGTTTCTCGCATCAGGATCCTGGATTTCTCGATCACGTGACGAACAAGAAGTCGGAGGTGATTCGCGTGTATCTACCGCCGGATGCGAACACGCTGCTCTCGGTGACAGACCACTGCTTGCGGTCGAAACATTATGTGAATGTGATTGTGGCGGGTAAACAGCCGGCTCCGCAGTGGTTGGGGATGGCAGCGGCCGAAGCGCATTGTGAGGCGGGCATGGGGATTTGGGAATGGGCGTCGGATGGCGGGGTGCCAGAGGTTGTTATGGCTTGCTGTGGCGACGTGCCTACGCTCGAGACTTTAGCGGCAGTGACGTATCTGCGAGCTTTAGCGCCGGAAGTGAAGATTCGGGTGATCAACGTCGTCGATTTGATGGCCCTGCAGCCCGCCTCCGAACATGCCCATGGCTGGGACGATGAGAGCTACGACGCAATTTTCCCGACTGAGACGCCGGTGATCTTTGCCTTTCACGGGTACCCGTGGTTGATTCATCGGCTGGCTTATCGACGAGGGAACCACGACCATATGCACGTGCGTGGTTATAAGGAGGAAGGTACGACGACGACGCCGTTCGACATGACCGTGCTGAACAACCTGGATCGGTTTCAGTTGGCTCGCGACGTGTTGAAGCGGACAGGGCGCGAGGAGCATCCGGCGATGCTCCAACTCGAAGACAAAGTTCGGCAGCATAAGGCATACGTGGCTGCTTATGGGGAGGACATGCCGGAGATCCGAGAGTGGCGGTGGTCTCGGTGACTGACATCGCCCGCGTCAATGTGACGTTGGGCGGTCGTTTAGCGCTGTGTGTCTGTGACGCGGGCTAGGACGTAAGGGCCTTCCGGGATGACGGCGACGCGGGCGTCGGGGGCAATGCCCCTTAGAACGCCCGCTACGGCCTCCTCGGCTGAAGAGTAGCAATGGCCCCAGAGTACGGAGCGGTAGCGTTCGGGAAGGCCTGGGACGTAATAGTGCAGCTCCTGGCGTGCACAAACCAGCGCCAGTTTTTCGAGTTGCCATTGATCCACTTCGACGGGAGCGTTCAGCGTGGCGTCCATAAAGGCCTTGGGTTCGGGGAATCGCTCCATCATGGCAGCGAACTCGAATGCACCGACGCCTTCGGTGCAGGCAGAGAGGACTAGGATGCGGCCGCCTGGCTTGACGATGTGGCTGGCGGCGGTGACGCCTTTGATCGTCTGATAGTAGGTGAGGTCGAGCGGGTAGCCGGCGGCAGTGGTAATGACGACATCGGCGAGGGTGTCAATGCGCTCCAGCATCGTTTCAGCGACGTAGGCCGCGCCTCTGGCGTGGGCGAGTTCGGGATCACCGGCGAAGACTTGAGCGATGCGGCGATCGCGGGTGAGCGCGACATCAACCATAAAGTCGTGCCGGGCGAGGCGAGCGATTTCAAGGAGTTCCCGATGCAGGGGGTTGTCGGCGATGGAACCTTCGGCGGCGCGGGGGTCGCGCATGAACTTCGGACTGTGAATGACTTTGATGGTTTCCTGCGCGGCGAGGCCGGGAGCGACGAGTTTACGGCCGCCGGAGAAGCCAAGCATCAAATGCGGTTCGATGAAGCCGAGGGTGATGTGGAGGTCGGCGTCCAGGAAGCGGCGATCAATGAATACGGGGGTTCCGGCGGTCGTCGAGCCGAGGGGGGCGTGTTCGTCAAAGTTTTTGGCGCGGTGGTTTTCCACCCGGATCGTGCCGAAGATTTCGGGTCCGACGATTTCGCGCATTTCGTCCGGAGTGGCTTCGCGGTGAAGGCCGGTGGCGATCAGGATAACGACGTTTTCGCGAGAGATTCCACCCTCTTCCAGGCGGGCGAGCAGCGGGGGAAGAACCCGCCGGTTAGGGGCGGGGCGGGTGATGTCGCAGACGGAGATGGCTGCGGTCCGTTTGCCTCGGGCGAGTTGAGCGAGTGGGAGGCGTCCGATGGGGGCGTCAAGGGCGGCGGCGATCGCAGCCCTTTCGTCTGGTAGTCCCTCGGCGGAGCGGGCTTCGAGGACCTGGTACCGATAGCCGGCGGGGAGGGTGACGGGTAGGCCTGTTTTTCCGAAGGCCAAGTCGATCTGCATGAGAACTACGATAGCTCAGGG
>JBKJLJ010000784.1:0-4562 GCA_046597015.1 Bryobacteraceae bacterium | reverse complement strand
TTGAAACACGCTCAAAATCGTTTGGTCTTCCGCCTCCTCGGTCGTCACCATGTCGGTCGCATGATGCAAATGCGGGTCAAACTTGGCACCCACCGCCTCCAAAGGCTCCAGCCCGAGCTTCTTTAGGGTATCCAGCGTCCGTTGATAGATCAGCTCCATGCCACGGACGTATTCGGCGTCGGTACACGGTACCCCCAAGGCCCGCTCAAAATCATCGAGCACCGGTACGATGGCGCGAACGGCCTCCATCGCCGAGTATTCGCTCGATTCAATCCGCTCCCGCTCCGCCCGACGGCGCGAGTTCTCAAAATCGGCTCGCTGACGGAGCATCTGATTTTGCAACTCACTCTTTTCCGCCAATAGGGCGTCTCGCTCGGCGATTAGACTCGCGCTCGCTTCCGGCGTTGTCGGCTCGCCGGAAAGTACCTCTTCATTATCCATGTCCACACTCACCCTTTCAGTGTATCTCGGCTCCGCCCGGCTGACGAACTTTAGGCCGAAAGCGCTTCGACCGTCGCGCCAACTTCGGCAACCGCGGCGACCACTTGGCTATAGTCCATCCGCATCGGACCCAGCACGGCGAACTTAGTCGACAGGCCGGTGGGCAGCGTTACCGTTAGCCCAATCAGGCTTAACTCTTCCATACTCGGATGCACGTCGCCCAACCCCACCTGTACCCCCACTTCGCCCGGTGCCGCTTCCAGGAAGCGATCAAGCAAAGCCAGCAGCCGCTGCTTCTCTTCGAGCGTCCGAAACAGATCCCGCAGCTTCTCCTTGTCGAGCGAGAGATCGATCAGGAACAGGTTCGACGTGCCTTCCAAGTGCACCTGCGGCTTCAATCCCACTTCCAACAAACCCTTCTGATACAGCATCTCCAACCGCTGCAGCATCGCGTCATACATCGCCCGCTCTTCGGCCAACCGTTGGCGCAACTCGACGTGAATCCGGGAAAGCGTCCAACCGGCAAAGTTTTCGTTAAAGTAGTTCCGAACCGTGTTGAGTTCGTCCTGCGTCGTCGAACGATCGAGACCCACCACCCGGTTGCTTACCCGATGATCGCGCGTCTCCACCACCATCAGCACCCGCCGGTCCGCGAGTAGCAACAGTTCAATCTGCGCCAGCGTTTGCGACTGGGATGGGATCGAAGCCGTAATTCCCACGTTGTGGGTCATCTCCGTCAGCAGGTGGCTCGACATCTCCAGCCGGCTTTCCATACTGTCCGCCCGGCCAAGCTGGGATCGCATCCGCTGAACGTCCACGAGCGAAAGTCGGCGCGTCGCCAAGTTCTGCACGTAGCTCCGAAACGCCTTCACGGTCGGAATCCGGCCAGCCGACGTATGGGGTTGCGCCAGATAGCCTTCCTCGAACAGATCAGCCATCACGTTCCGAATGGTCGCCGGGCTCAAATGTCCACCCAATTTGGCAATCGTTCGTGAAGCCACGGGTTCGCCGGTCTCGATGTAGGATTCCACAATCGAGTGCAGTATCGAGCGAGCCCGCTCCGCATATTGCGACCGATTTACCATAGCGCGTTCGAACGATTGTAAGAGACCTGAAACCTCAGCGCAACTATCCCATTCTACCTTAGGTTATTGGCCCCTTTGATTGATGAGGCCCACGATGGCCTTGCTGAACCCGTCGACGTAGCCAGCCCCCCGATTGATTAGGTTTTCCCGCGTCATGTAGTCCGCCGGCAGGTCTGGCTGAATCCCGACGTTTTCGATATAGATCGAAGTGGGGTAGCCCGGGGCCGTGTACGGCTTCGCCCGCGTTAAGAGCGCGATGGTCGTCCGGGCGCTGCCTTCGGCGTAAAAGCCGGCCACGTTTTCCGTCGTGGCTCCGCCCGCTCCGGCCGTCCGATATCCGTAGAGCGTCGCGATGCCATTGTCCTGCGCCATCGACGCGAAAATGTCGCCCGCCGACGTCGTGAACTCGTCCACCAGCAGGATTATCGGTTTGTCATAACCGATCGGCTGGAACAATCGATCCACTACCGGATCCGCCTCCAGCGAGGCTCCACAAATCGCCACGGGACCGGTCCGCCCGCGATTCTCTCCAAAGGCGGTCAGTACGTCTTTATAGGCGTTCCCCAACGTGCTCACCTCCCAAGGCTCCAGGCCATCGTCGACGGTCAACTGCGCCGAATCATAGAACGCCCGCACCCAATCGAGCGTCGAGCGGATCTCGTTCCCAAACGTGAAGTATCGTTTCGTCGTCAAATAGCCCATGAGATCCGCGCCGTAGCAACCATATCCGCCCGGGTTCCGCATCACGTCGACGACCAGCCCATCGGTGTTCGCCTTCAAAAACGCGATCTCCGTCGCCCACTGCCGCAGCGGCAGAGACAGAAAACTAAAGTCCGTCGGCTGGAAATCGGGGATCCGCAGGTAGCCGATCCGCTTCCCATCAGAGACGTAGGTTCCCGAATAAAAATAGTCCGCCCGGTTCCGACCCAACCGCTGCACGAAATTGGCCGGTAGCCGGAAAACGGGCGCCCGCGCCCCAAAGCCGGTCAGATGCCGCCCCGCCCGGGGCACCACGTTCTGTTGCAACCGCGCCCGCAGCCGCCGGGCCGCATTCATCTCTAACGGCTTGTCTTCCTCGATTGGCTGAGCTTCCTCCCCAGGCTGCGCTTCGGCTTCCTCGGAGCGAGCCCGAACCGCCGCCGCAAAGCGGACGTTCGGTACCGGCCCCAATTTCGTCACCGGATAGCCGGACTTATCCCAGCGAATCGTATGGCTCGACTCGCTGCCATCTATCTTCCGAACGACGATCGTCGCCGTATCACCCAGACGGCCCGCCAACGGGAGTTGGGACTGATCCCGATACGCCAGCAGATCGGTCGCATAGCGCATCGTCGAGCGTTCATTGGCAAACTTAACCCCCCGGGAAATCTCCCGGACCACCTCCATCACCGGACGGCCGTCAAACAAAACGACCTCGTCCCCGACCTCGAACGGAAACCGCGATAGCGGCAGGTAGGAACGATCGATCTGCTCGATCAGGACCTTGCCGTCATAAACGTCGGTGTAAATATGCAGATCGGCGACGAAGGTGGAACTGGCCCCGTACGAAGAATGAATGTCGTTCAACCCGGCGACGTACTCGGACAGAACCTGTAGATAATCCAAATCGTCGGTAGTCTTCCGAATCCGGTCCACCCACGGCGCGACGTTGTAGAGGTCGAACTTCTCGGTCTCGAGCTTCCACTCATAGGGCGCGTACTGTTTGGCGTACAGCGCGACCACGGTCTGGAAGTCAACCAGCTTCTGCTCCACTGTCAATTGGGCGGCCGCGGGCCAGCAGGCGATCGCGATCAGTACGCTCGCGCGTACCAAATGGCTCAAGCGCTGGTACAATAACCCTTTGCTCGAAGGAATTAATTGATGGTTCAAGCTCTCTTGCGCGGTTATAGTGTGCTGTTTCATGGGGTCCTTTGTCTGTTCTGCTTCGCCATGGCGTTTGTGGGATGGCTGGCGGGCAGCACTTCGATGTCGATTGATGTGCTCCCGTGGAGTGGCTGGGAGCTGCAATGGTCCCTCTTTGTATTATCGGCCTTCGGGCTGATTGCAACAGGGCTCGCCGCCACTGGAAGAATGGGAATTCTGTTTTTGGCCTGGACGGTTGCAGTCGTTGGGCTCATCGGGCGGGGTCTCTGGGCCACCCGATATTACGATGGCCCCGAGGATCTGCAGGCGTCTTTATTCCTGCTTTTGGGGGCTTTAGCCACCGTTCTCGGAGCGATCAGCATTCTCCGCAAGCCCGCCGCCAAGCGCCGTTAACCCCAAAGCGAGTCGATCGGTCCGTAGAGGTCCTGGTTGGAAAACGGCACGTATTCAAACCCACGCCCTAGTGGGTCGTCTCGACGCACCGTCGTCCAGTCGATGCCCAGCGCGGAGTAAATCGTAGCTTCCAAGTCTTCGGCCCGAATATCCCGCTCGCGCCCCCATCCCGGCTCCGTGGTCGCTCCGCCGCGCTCGTCGGTAGACCCGATCGCGCGCCGGCCTTGGATGCCCGCCCCAGCAACCAGCGCAGCCTGCTGCAGGAAGTGGTCTCGCCCCGCGTTCTGGTTCGGTGTGCCCAGCGTGCGGCCAAACTCGCCCATCGCTACCACCAGCGTCTGCTCCAGCATCCCGTCCTGCTTTAAATCTGCTAACAGGGTCCCTAACGCCGTATCGAATTGGCGCCCTAGAGAGTTCCCATTGGCGGCGTTCAAGCCGCCCGAGTAGATATTCGTGTGCATATCCCAACTGCCCACCGAGATCTGCACAAATCGGGTTCCCAGATTCGCCTTCAACAAATTCTTGGCGGTAATACAGGCGCTGCCGAACCCGGAGTTCCCGTAACGCAGCCGCTCGTTGTTATCGAAGGTAAACGTGCGCGCCACCTCCGGGTTGTACATCAGCTTGCGCGCCGCCTCGCCCCACTTGGCGTTCTCGACCGCCGAAGCTCCCAGCTCCCCGGAACTCCGCAATTCCGTATCCATATCGACGAGCAGATTCACCCGGCGGTCATAGGCCGGTTGCCCGTCAAAGTGGGTCGTATTCGCCAGTCCCGCGCCG
>JBKJLJ010000502.1:0-13596 GCA_046597015.1 Bryobacteraceae bacterium | reverse complement strand
AGCCAAGGCCTCCCGCCGGTGCGGGCTCGCATGGTCGAGTTACAGGCCTACGCCGAACGCCGCGGCGACCTCACTGCCCAACTGCGCTCGCTGCAGCGCGGCGCCGGCCGTCTGCTGGAACTCGCGGCCAGCCAAGGCCTCCCGGCGGTGCGGGCTCGGATGGTCGAGTTACAGGCCTACGCCGAACGCCGCATGCGCCATGCCCTCGCCGAACTCCCCGCCGGCCGATATGAGTTCGCCGACCAACTCGACGAAGACGGCATCAGCCCCCAGCCGTTGCCCATCCGCGTCGCCATCACCATCGGTGCGGGCCGCGCCCATGTCGATTTCACCGGCACCGCCCCCCAAACCACCGGCAGTGTTAACGCCAACTACGCCATCGCCGTTTCAGCCACGATGTACGTCTTCCGCTGCCTGATCCCCGGCGATGTCCCTTACAACGCCGGCCTGCTACGGCCCATCAGGATCCACGCCCCCGCTGGCTCCCTCGTCAATGCCCTCCCCCCGGCCGCCATGGCTGCCGGAAACGTCGAGACCTCTCAGCGCATCACCGACGTCCTGCTCGGCGCTCTCGCGCAAGCCGCCCCGGACCGCATCCCCGCCGCCAGCTCCGGCACCATGAACAACCTCAGCTTCGGCGGCACCGATCCGCGCTCCGGCCAGCCGTTCGCCTACTACGAAACCATCTGCGGAGGAATGGGGGCCGGGCCGGTCAACCCCGGCTGGTCCGCGATCCACACGCACATGACCAACTCCTGGAACACCCCGATCGAAGCCTTCGAACACCAATATCCCCTCCGCGTGGTTGCCTATCGGCGACGAACGGGCAGCGGCGGAGCAGGCCAACAACACGGCGGGGACGGGGTGATTCGAGAACTCGAGTTCCTAACCGGCGCCGAGGTGACCGTGCTCTCGGATCGCCGCGTGAAAGGCCCCTATGGACTAGCGGGAGGGCTCGCGGGCGCTGTGGGAAGAAACTCCGTGAACGGACGTCGCATTGCGGCCAAGTGCCGCTTCACGGTGAGCACCGGGGACCGCTTACGCATCGAAACTCCGGGAGGAGGCGGCTGGGGCTCCCCGTCCGCTATTATGGGAGAGCGCCCTGGGAGCTAGCCTTGCCCGCGAACATAGATACGGCCACACCGCCACCAACAAAAAAAAATCAATACAAGGCCAATATAATGGTCGGGGGTTGCACCATTCTCGGAGCCGCCGCCCAAATGCTAATCAAAAGCGGCTTAGGCAACCTCCCCCCGGCTCCAAACTTCGCGACAGCCGCTGTGGACCATTGGATAGGCTTCGCTCTCGGCATTGTGATGAACATTCCGTTCATGGTCGGCCTGTCGTGCTACGGACTCTCCACCGGGCTCCTGGTGTTGGCACTCCGCTACGGCGAACTGTCAGTTCTCTATCCGATTATCGCGCTCACTTACGTCTGGGTCTCCATTCTGTCGGTCTTCCTCCTCGGAGAGACCATGAATCCGTATAAAATTGTAGGGTTGGCAGTAATCGTCATCGGCGTTACGGTGCTCGGCCGTACCTCATCCAAGTCGTCCTCATGAAGACTCCGCTGACTTCCATCCTCCTCGTACTTCTGGCCTCATTCATAGGGTCCTTTGGAGCCGTGTTCCTCAAAGCCGGAGCCGACAAATTGGAACGGAGCCTCATCAGCATTCTGCTCAACTGGCGACTGCTCGTCGGCATTGGATTCTACATGGCTTCGTTCGTTATTTATACGATGGGCATTCGGAATGGAGAATTAACCATCCTGTACCCCATGGTCTCGATGGGCTATCTCTGGACGCTGCTTTGGGCGCGCATGATCTTTCAGGAACCGTTCACCCGGAATAAATTCACGGGCATCGGACTGATCCTCGGCGGCATCGTGATCCTCAACCTTGGGAACCGTTAGATGTCAGAAGTGCCGGGATCGAATCTAATCCCCGAGTTCGAGCAGCTAACCGGCCGGCCGTTTTCTTTCTATCCACCGGTCCTGAACATCCAGCACAACGAATGGAAGTTGCTCGAAGCGACTTGGTCGGAGATTTTGGTCCACAATACGAAAACCGATCTCGAAATCTGGGTGCCGCGACGCTTTGTCGGACAGATCTCCCAAATCGAAGAGCCGGTCATGATCGTCGGCCTGAATAAAGAAATCGAATACAACGCCGGCATCGTTCGGCCCCACGAAAAGCGCGTCCTCAGCCTGCCCCGCGCCTTGTCCGGCCCCCCGCCGGCCGCTGCCGGGACCATCCCTACCCCCGCCATGATTGGCGGCGTGCGCATCGGCGGTGGCCAGGACTCTAAGATCGCCTGGCTCGTGGGTGGCGTTCTTGTCCTCGGCCTCACGGCCGCCTTTGTCGGCGTTCGCCTCTCCCGGAACGATCGGTTCGAATATCAGGCGGTGATGCAGGAAGAACTTGGCTTCGGTGCCCAGGACGATTATTTCGCCATCGTCCGCAAGCTCGGCCCCCCGGCCAACGACCGCTGGAAAGAGCCGTCCACCGAGATGCAGTATCGCGCCCTCACTTACCCCGATCGTCATCTCACCGTAATCTTCATGGGTACCGAACGCAAGAACGCCCTTTACATCGGTGCCGTCAATGACGAATGGCGCCCCGTCCACACCGTCACCCATGCGGGACGCGGAAATACGCGCTCCCTCCTCGATCGCCTGAAGCGCTTCTGAATAGCGCCCCATTTGTTCAGAACGATACACTGATCTGAATGAATAAACTGACTGGCCACCTGCTCGCCGGACTCTGCGCCGTCGTCGGAGCCTTCGCTCTAGCGGGTATTGCCCTAAACCGGAACGAGCCCATCAACTCCATGTGGCTCGTGGTCGCCTCGGTCTGCGTCTACATCACCGGCTATCGGTTCTACGCCACCTGGATCGCCGCGAAAGTCATGACGCTCAACGACCAAAGGGCTACCCCCGCCGAGCGACTCCGCAACGGTCACGATTTTGAACCCACAAATAAGTGGATCGTCTTCGGCCATCATTTCGCCGCCATCGCCGGCCCCGGTCCCCTCGTCGGCCCCACGCTGGCCGCCCAATTCGGCTACCTGCCCGGCACTCTCTGGATCATAATCGGCTGTGTCCTCGGCGGCGCCATTCAGGATTTCGTCGTCCTCTTCTGCTCGGTCCGCCGCGATGGAAAGTCCCTCGGCCAAATGGCCCGGGAAGAAATCGGCAAGGTCGGCGGGATGACCGCCCTCATCACCGTCCTCCTCATTATGATCATCCTCCTCGCCGTCGTCGCCCTGGTCGTCGTCAATGCGCTCAACCACTCCCCCTGGGGCACTTTCACCATCGCCGCCACCATGCCGGTCGCCATCTTCATGGGCCTCTATCTCCGCTTCTTCCGCCCCGGTCGCGTCCTCGAAGTTTCCCTCATCGGTTTCCTCCTCATCATCGCCTCCATCTTCGGCGGCGAATGGATCGCCAACTCCCCCACTTGGGCTCCCGTCTTCACCATCTCCGCCATCGGCCTCGCCTGGAGCGTAATCTTTTACGGCTTCGCCGCCAGCGCCCTGCCCGTTTGGCTGCTGCTCGCCCCCCGCGACTACCTCAGTACCTTCGTCAAACTCGGCGTCGTCATTCTGCTCGCCATCGGCATCCTCGTCGTCCAACCCCAAATGCAGATGCCCGCCCTCTCCCGCTTCATCGACGGCACCGGCCCCGTCTTCGCCGGCAGCGTATTCCCCTTCTGCTTCATCACCATCGCCTGCGGCGCCGTCAGCGGATTCCATTCGCTCATCAGTTCCGGTACCACTCCCAAAATGCTCGCCAGAGAGACGCATATTCTCCCCGTCGGCTACGGCAGCATGCTGCTCGAAGGCTTCGTAGCCATTATGGCCATGATTGCCGCTTGCGTTCTCGACCCCGGAATCTATTTCGCCGTCAATTCCCCCGCCGGTGTCGTCGGCGCCACGGCCGAACAAGCCGTTGCCACCATCACGGCCTGGGGCTTCCCCGTCACCGTCGAAACCATGGCTCAGCTAGCCAAATCCGTCGGCGAAGACAGCCTCTTCTACCGCACCGGCGGCGCTCCTTCCCTCGCGCTCGGCATGGCTCATATATTCTCAAAAGGCGGCGGAGGGGAGGCCCTCCTCTGCTTCTGGTATCACTTCGCCATCATGTTCGAAGCGCTCTTCATCCTCACCGTCATCGACGCCGGCACCCGCGTCGGCCGCTTCATGCTCCAGGATCTCCTCGGGCAAATCTACGCCCCCCTCGGCCGGACCAGTTGGATGCCCAGCGTGATCGGATCGAGCGCCGCCGTCGTCATCGGCTGGGGCTATTTTCTCATCCAGGGGGTGCGCGATCCGCTGGGCGGCATCAACTCCCTCTGGCCGCTGTTTGGCATCGCCAATCAACTCCTAGCCATCATTGCGCTCTGTGTCTGCACCACCGTCCTCGTCAAAATGCATAGGGCTCGCCGCATGTGGATCACGCTTCTCCCCATGACTTGGCTAATCACCGTCACCTTTACCGCGGCGATCGAAAAAATCTTCTCCGCTTCCCCCCGGATTGGTTTCCTCGCCGCGGCCAAAACGGCCACCAACGCCACCGTCGTCTTCAACAACCAACTCGACGCCGTCTTGTGCGGCGTTTTCCTCATCCTCGTCAGCACCATCCTCATCGACTCCGCCCGCCAATGGATCGGCATCCTGAAAGGTAACCAGCCCGCGAGAAGCACAGAAACACCGTTCATTGCTTCTCAGCTTCGCGCGGAGGAGATCTAATGCTCCGCCGCCTCTGGCACAATCTGCGGGCGATCGTCCGTGAACTTTCCGATGAAAACGCCTACGCCCGTCATTTGGCGCACCACGGCTGCATCCATTCTGCGGCGGAGTATCGGCGCTTTCAAATCGAACATTACGGCCGGAAGTATAAAAGAGCCCGCTGCTGTTAAGGCAAGTGTTTCCAAAGAGGTAGGGCCCGTCGGCGATACCGGCGGGCCGCGCTTGCGGGGGTTGGTACTGGGAAATATGAGTGCGGAATTATGCGGCCATTGGAACCCAACAATAACCATGACGAAGGACGGTCTGAATCTCCCCCCCCAAGTTAAAAAGTCTCACCTTGCGGCGGAGCCGCTGTACGTGGACATCCAAGGTACGCGTCCGAACCCCTCCGGTATAGCCCCAAATCGTTTGCAATAGGAAGTCCCGGGACAAACAGTTTCCAGCGTGCTGACGCAAAACAATCAGCAATTCGGACTCTTTTCTGGTCAGATGAAAGGAACCTACCGTCTCGGGCAACGTGGCTGTTGAAGTTTCCATGTCAATCTCCTCTACACTTGTAACGAGGCAAGGAAGAGATCGGTTTCATTTTTTCTACGCGGCCTGAATCTGCACCAACGGAACAATCTTTTTACTCACCATCGGCACCACCTGTCCGTCCGCTTCCAAATAGGCCCACTGAAAGTCGTGCTCGTTGATCAAGCAGTCAGCATCTGAGTACATCTTCCGAAACGTTTGCCCAGCCTGCTCCGCGGTCAACCCCGAACAAACGGTGGCCACCGAACGCGCCGCGTGCCCCACGCACGAGCGGCAAGTTATGCCATCACTCCAGCACTGCTCTTGGTAAGAAGGTTGCATTCGGTCCATGCTCCTGAAGGTCTCCCGGAAGGGATATACCTTTGTAACGGAATTCCCCGATTCATGCTAGGG
Source organism: Bryobacteraceae bacterium (assembly GCA_046597015.1). Lineage (GTDB taxonomy): Bacteria > Acidobacteriota > Terriglobia > Bryobacterales > Bryobacteraceae. Next base: position 7,920 of record JBKJLJ010000502.1, on the reverse strand, counting down.
GCCAAGGGTGGACTTCTCATACATTTCTTGTGGGGAGGGATACCCCCTTTTGCGTCAGCTACAATGGAGTACGTGCGTACTTGGATCCTCTTTTGTCTACCCGTGGTGGTGACCGCCCAGTTGGTTCAATACCAAGAGGTTGCTGCGACAACAGGACTACTAGTACTACGCTACGCCGCCCCGATTTCTTTTTCCGCCCTCGCCTCCAAACAAATCGCCCCCGTTCGCATTCGAACCTCAACGGACGCCGTATTCTGGTCCAACTGGCGGGCACTGACGCCAGATCCGGAAAACCCCACCGCCTCTTCCCTCCTCTGGTTCGGCCCCGGACAACGCTGGATCGAGCTCGAATCCCTCTCGGGCGAACCCTTCCCCCTCCAACTCGTCCTGATCGACCCCGGCGTGTCCGTTCCTAAAATCAACGAACGAAAAGCCGAGGACAACCGTCCCCGCGTCATCTCCCGCCTGGAGTGGGGCTGCCCCGATGGCGACCAACAGCGCGGTAACAACCCCTCCTATGCCCCGGTCACCCACCTGATCGTCCACCACACCGCCGACGGACCCATCAGCGACTACCCCGCCTGGATTCGAGCCATCTGGGCCTTCCACGTCAACGCCAACGGCTGGGCCGACATCGGCTATAACTTCCTGGTCGCTCCCGACGGAACCATCTTTGAAGGCCGCGCCGGCGGCGACAACGTCATCGGGGCCCACTTCTCCTGCCAGAACACCGGCACCTTAGGCGTCTCCCTTCTGGGAAACTTCATGCGCCAGCCGCCCACTCCGGAAGCCGTCTACTCCCTCGAACAAGTCCTTCGCTGGCAAGCCGCTCGCATCGGCCTCGACCCCCTCGGCGAAGGCTTCCATGCCGGCTCCCGCCTCACCATGCCTCGCATCTCCAGCCATCGCGACGGCAACCCCTCCCCCACCACCTGCACCCGCACCGACTGCCCCGGCGATGTTCTCTATTCCCAACTCCCCCTTCTTCGCTGGAACGTCGCCGACTGGCAGACCACCGGCCTCTGGCACAAAACCACTCGCCGATCCCTGTCCGCCCCGGAAGCATTCTGGTTCGGCGACGAAGCCTCGGGAACCTATGACACACCCGGCCAGCGCGCCGCCGGCGAACTCGTCTCTCCCGAATTCGACCTCCGCGCCGACGCCGTTCTCCGCTTCGCCACTTGGCACGAAACCGAAAACCCCACCACCGACTGGGACCAAAAATGGATCGAATACCGCCTCGATGGCGGCGAATGGCGCCCCTTGCGCCAACTCGACGGCATTTACCGCGAGTGGATCCGCCAGGAAATCCGCCTCCCCTACCGCGGCCGCCTTCAACTTCGATTCCGCTTCGATACCCGCGACGCCGCCCTCAACGCCTTCGAAGGGTGGTACCTCGACGACATTCAAGTCACTCCCAACTAGCTGAACCTGCGGAAGAACTCCCAGCTCTTCGCCGCGCAAACTGCCCATCGGAAGTGTGCCCGCGCCCGCGCCAAACCTGCCGCCCCCATCTTCGCCCGTAACTCCGCCGAATCCAACAACCGCCCCAATCCTGCCGCAATCTCCGACACACTCTGCGGGTCCACCGCTACCGCCCCATCTCCCGTAATCTCTGGCAAACAGGACGTGTTCGAGGTCAGCACTGGCACCCCGCAAGCCATCGCCTGCGCCACGGGAAAGCCGAACCCTTCGTACAGCGAAGGATAAGCAAACGCGGCCGCGGCTTTCGTCAGCCCCGGCAGATCCCGTTCCGCGACATATCCCAGATACCGAACGCCCGCCACCCCGGACCGGATCCGCTGCGCCGTCGACCCCGCCGCCCAGCCCATCGGCCCGGCCAGCACGAGTTCAAAGTCGTCCCGGCCCAGGGCCTCCCAGGCGTCGAGGAGCACGTCCAAATTCTTCCGCGGCTCGACGGTCCCCAGGTTCAGCACGAACGGCTTAGTCAGTCCCAACCGCTGCCGCACGGCCTGCCCCTCAGCCGCGGTGACGTCGAAGAACGCCTCCGCCACACCCGAATGAATGGTCACGACCTTTTCCGGTGCCAAACCCAAAAGCCGAATCGCGTCCAACCGCGTATTCTCGCTCACGGCGATCAGTCCATCCGCTTTGGCCGCGATTTGTGCCGCGAACCGCCGATCCGCTTCCACGTTCCCCGGCGTGTGCAACTCCGGCATCAGCCAGCAGGTCATATCATGCAAGGTGGTCGTCAGCGCCATCCCCGGTACTGGATGGTGAACTTGATTGGTAGCGTGAAACACGTCCGCCCGGCGATTCGCGAGGCGCATCAACCACCCCGGGCCGTAGTTAGACCCCAGTAAAAAGGCGATCCGAGGGACTGTCTCCCAGGCTGCCAGCGTCGACTGTTCGTGATTCAGGTCGCCGATCTGGTCGAGAAATGGAAACGGGGAGACTTGGTCTCCCGTCCCGGCCTGCCGCAGAGCCACAATCCAGTGGTAGAGATAATTTTTAACCCCGGCGCTGCGCAAAAGCAGGGGCGAGGCATCAACCGCAAGATGCATGGAATCTTACAATGCTACCCCGCCCAAGCCACCCTGGAACACAAAAAACAAAAGGGTACACTTTACGTGTACCCTTTTGCACAATTTCAACCTTGGCCCTGGAAATGTGCCTTGCGGCATGGATTAATCCAGAAGCATCAACACAAGAATACCACAATATGTCCCATGCCTCAACAGCAAACTTCCATTATAACGATGACCTCTTCAACAGCTTGACACGGACCATTTCGAAGGATCGCCTCCGCCGATATCTGGCCGCTGGCCATCAGGACATGGCGAACGCCCTCTGGCTCTACGAAGCAAACATTGAGCTATCGGAGGCACTATACGGAATTGTCCAAGGTGTAGAGGTTGCAGTACGCAACGCGTTTCATCACGAACTGACGATCCGCTATCAATCTGATGAGTGGTATGTCCGCGCTCCTCTACCACCCTACCTCGCCCAAAAGGTTGTGGAGGCGCAGAGCAAGGTCGGTCGCAAAAGAGCCTCTCCAGGCCAAATCATTGCCGAACTCTCCTTCGGCTTTTGGGTAAATCTGATCGCTCAACAAAACGACCAATCGTTCTGGATTCCCTCCCTCCATCGGGCCTTTCCCTGCGCCACCAACCTCCATCCTCGGCGCGCCACCATACACCGCCGGCTGGAGGACCTCCGTTCGCTCCGAAACCGCATCGCTCACCATGAACCCATCCTAACCTCCCGCAAGGCTCTGTACGCGGGACATAGTCGCGACCTAACCCTCGAACAAGTCGATGAATGCGTCTCCTGGATTTGCCCGGACACCGCCCGCTGGATCAAAGCCCGCTCCCGGTTCTACGCCGCGCAAGACCTGCTGGCCAACATAGCAGCAGGCGGAATCCAGCTCTGAAAAAGAAACCGCTTACCCCAACCGCCCCTTCTTAATAATCCCCTCCATCACCTCCCCAAACGTATCAATCTCCTCCAGCGTCGTAAACACATTCGGCGTGATCCGCAGCCCCTCATACTCCCCCGGAGTCACAATCGCCACCGTCAGAATCCGATGCTTCTCCAACAAAAACTTCGCTAACTCGGGTGCCTGAAACCCCGCCACCGAAATCAGACCAATCGCGCAACTCTGTTCCGGATCATCGCTCGTCAGCATCTTTACGCCCGGTAAATCCCGCAATCTCGCCGTCCACCGCTTCCGCAAATACCGAAACCGCGCCGCCTTCCGCTCCACCCCAATCGACTCGTGAAACGTCAACGCCTCCGTAATTGCGTTCCGCTGCGAAGCCGGATGCGTCCCAATCTCCTCAAACTTCCGAATGTTGTTGTCGAGATGCTTCCCCGCCGCCATCAACGGCCAAATCTTCCCAATCTTCTCCTTCCGCACATACAAAAACCCCGTGCCCACCGGTGCCAACACCCACTTGTGCAAGCTCGTCCCGTAGTAATCACAATCGAGCTCATCCCGCGTAAACGGAAACTGCGCAAACGCATGCGCCCCATCGACGACCGTCTCAATCCCCCGCGCCCGCGCCATCTGGCAAATCTTCCGCACCGGAAATACCTGCCCCGTCCGGTTCGTCACGTGGCAAATATGGATCACCTTCGTCTTCGGCGTAATCGCCCGCTCAATCCGCTCCGCCAAATCATCCAGCGACGGCGGCGGCACCGGAAACGGAATCTGCTTTAGAACAATCCCTTCCCGCCTCGACCGCTGCTCCCACGTCGTGATCATCCGCCCGTAATCCTGGTTGGTCGTCAACACCTCATCGCCCGCCTTCAGATCCATGCCCAGTTGCACGATCTCCAGCGCCTCAGACGCGTTCCGCGTAATCGCCATCTCCTCGGTGTCACAGCCAAACGACCGCGCCAAACGCCGCCGCACCGTCTCAATCTCCGGCCCCAACACCCCCCACATGAAATGCGAAGGCCCCATATTCGAGATCTCGAGATACCGCTTCTCGGTCTCCATCACAATCTTCGGCGACGGCGAAACGCCCCCGTTGTTGAGGTTGATCAAATTCCGGTCCACGGTGAAAGCGTGTCGGATGTTCAGCCAGAAATCTTCGTCCACCGCAACAGAGTCGGCGGGCCGGCCAAACGTGGTCTGCGTCGCCGTCTGGGCGCGCAGTAAAGCATCGTTCTGAAAAGCAGCGGCTACAAGGGCGCCAGCCTGAGTCACATTCTTGAACAGGTCACGGCGTTGCATTCATCTACGATAGAACATGCGCTTATTCTTTGCTTTTCTCGCCTGCGCCGCCGCCCTTCTACCCCAAGATCCCAAGCCCTCCACCCCGGCCACGGTCCGCGAAAAGTACACCAAGTACGAATTCGAAATCCCCATGCGCGACGGCATTAAACTCTTCACCGCCGTCTACGTCCCCAAGGACGCCGCCAAAGGCCCCTACCCCATCCTCCTCCAACGCACCCCCTATTCCGTCGGCCCCTACGGCGTCGATCAATACCGCGCCGCCGTAGGCCCCTCCGAACACTTTCAAAAGGAAGGCTACATCGTCGCCTATCAGGACGTGCGCGGGCGCTACCTCTCGGAAGGCACCTGGGCGGAAGTCCGGCCCCACAATCCCACCAAAGGCCCCCGCGATACCGACGAATCCACCGATACGTTCGACTCGATCGACTGGCTCACCAAAAACATCAAAAACAACAACGGCAAGGTCGGCATGTGGGGCATCTCCTACCCCGGCTTCTACGTCTCCGCCGGGATGATCGACGCCCATCCCGCCCTTCGCGCCGCTTCCCCCCAAGCCCCCGTCACTGATTACTACCTCGGCGACGACTCCTATCACAACGGCGCCTTCATGCTCGCCGCCAACTTCGGCTTCTACCAAAGCTTCGTCGAACGCAAAGGCGACCCCGCCCCGCCCGCTGCCTCGGTCCCTTTCCAGTTCAAAACTCCCGACGGCTACGATTTCTACCTCCGCATGGGCGGCCTCGGCAACGCCAACGAAAAGTACTTTAAAAGCTCGAACCCCTACTGGCTCGAAAATACCCGCAACACCACCTACAACGACTATTGGAAGGCGCGCGGTATCTGGCGGCATCTCAAAGGCATCAAGCCCGCCGTCCTCACCGTCGGCGGCTGGTTCGACGCCGAAGACGCTCAGGGCCCCCTCCGCACCCACGCCTTTATGGAAAAAAACGCCGCCCCCGCCAACAACACCCTAGTCATGGGACCTTGGACCCACGGCAGTTGGTCCCGCGGCGATGGCGACTCGGTCGGCAACCTCCACTTCGGCTCGAAAACCGCCGCTTTTTACCGCGAGTCCATCGAATTCGCCTTCTTCCAATACCATCTCAAAGGAAAGGGCGACGGCAAGTTCCCCCGCGCCTGGGTCTTCTCCACCGGCCGTAACGAATGGCAACAGTTCGCCCAATGGCCCCCCGCCGAAGCGCAACCCAAACCCCTCTACCTCGCCGCCAACCACCAACTCGCCTGGCAGCCCGACCCGGCCCCCGGCTTCGACGAGTTCATCAGCGACCCCAATAAACCCGTCCCCTACCTCGGCTACACGAACCTCGGCATGGCCCGCGATTACATGACTGAAGACCAGCGCTTCGCCTCCCAACGCCCCGACGTCCTCACCTTCGAAACGGAACCGCTAAAGGAGGATCTCACCATCGCCGGGCCCATTGATGTCTCCCTCCTCGTCTCCACCTCCGCCACCGACTCCGACTTCGTCGTCAAACTCGTCGACGTCTACCCCGGCGACTTCCCTTCCTTCATCGACAAAAACCCGACGAAAATGGGCGGCTACCAACAACTCGTCCGCGGCGAACCCTTCCGCGGCAAGTTCCGTAAAAGCTTCGAAACCCCCGTCCCCTTCGTCCCCAATCAATCCGACCGCATCGAGTTCGCCATGCCCGACGTCTTCCACACGTTCCGCAAAGGTCACCGCCTTCTCGTCCAGGTCCAAAGCTCCTGGTTCCCCCTCACGGACCGCAATCCCCAAAAGTTCATGGACATCCCTAAAGCCCTCTCCGCCGACTTCACCAAGGCTACCCAACGCGTTTACCGCGGTAACTCTAACGGTTCTAAGCTAATTCTCAGGGTAATCCCGGCGGTAATGTAAGGTTATTCATTGCCTTCCGTGCCAATCCGGTTTAGCATGAGGTTTTACCATGTGGAAACGCCGCGACCGCGAAGAAGAACAAACCTCCCGAACAACCCCGGAACCCTCCAAGGAAAGTACCCCGTTGTCCAGCACCCCAACCGTCCGTTCCTTTGAACCGGACACCCCCCGCGGCGTTGCCACCATCGGCAAAGCTGTTTACATAAAAGGCCAGATCATCGCCCGCGAAGATCTTGTGGTCGACGGTTCAGTCGATGGCACCGTCGAAGCCCAGGAACACCGCGTCACCATTGGCCCCAACGGCAAGGTGGCCGCCACCATCAAGGCGCGCCACATCATCATCCAGGGTCAAGTCACTGGGAATGTCGAAGGCACCGAAAAGGTCGAGATCCGCAACGGAGCCAAACTCCTCGGCGACGTCAAAACGGTGAAGTTCGTCTGCGAAGAAGAAGGAACTATCAATGGATCCGTCAGCAGCCTCCGCCCCGAAGCCAAACCCGCCCCGGCCGTTGAGCCAAAGGCTCCTCCCGCCACGCCTCCGGCCCAGCCAACCCTAGCTCCTAACGATCCCAAAAAATGAGTGCTGTGCTGGACAAGCTGCGGAACCTCTTCCAACCCAACGACGACCCACCCCATCTTCCGTCTTACCGGCCGCCGCCTCTCCAGCCCACGGCACCCATCGAACTAACTCGCCCCTCCAACGGCCTGGACCAATTCTTCCTCGCTCTCGACGGGCAGGACCGCCTCAAAATCCTCGACCTCGGCGGTGCGCCGGCCACCACGGAATTTCTGTTCCAACAGGATCAAGTCCCGCGCCCGGACCCCTTTTATCGCGCTCTCGAACTCGCCTTCGGTAACGGTCCCGGCTACCTCGACCGCCAACTCGAAGCCGATCGCGTCGATATTTTTGTAGAACATACCCTCGACCACAAGGAAGGCGAATTCGACGCGGTGCTCCTCTGGGACTCGCTCCAGTATCTCCGCCCCGAACTCCTGGAACCCGTTCTCGAGCAGATCCTCACCATCACCCGCCCCGGAGCCCCCCTCCTGGCCATCTTCCACGCCGACGAGAGAATAGAAGAGGTCCCGGTCTTCTCCTATCAAGTCCAAGGGCGCAATACGCTCTTTCTCGCCGAAAAGGACCGTCGCCGCCCCGCTCAGCACTTCAACAACCGGATGATCGAAAAGATCTTCAAGAACTTCGCCTCCACCAAGTTCTTCCTCGCCCGGGACCACCTCCGTGAAGTCCTTATCCGCAGGTAGCGGCGTTATACTGAAGCAAGGAGTTCGGCCCGATGACCATCACCGTAGACATCCCGGAAGAGCGAACTGATCG
>JBKJLJ010000603.1:0-25394 GCA_046597015.1 Bryobacteraceae bacterium | reverse complement strand
CTCATCATCGACGAAAAGGCGACTCCCACCCAGCGCTTGGCGCTGAAAAAGTTTGCCCAAGCGATGAGCAAGGACATGTTGATGGACGTAGTTCGCATTGACTATCGAGCCGTTTCGATCGAAGTCGAGAACAACGATGTTCACAAAGCTACCGCTAAGCTACAAGCCGGCGAGTTGGCCGCCATCCAGACGCGCACGTTGACCGAAGGCGATAACCACTGCTCCCATGAGGACGTTTGGTACCCCCCGATGGTCGCCGTCGACCATGCGATGCCGGCTTACACCTTGGCGCACAACTACACGGGTAAAGACCTCGGCACCACTTGGTCCAGCCCCGAAAAGCGTAGCGCTTTCGTTGCTACGTTCCACTACAACGAATAGCCCTCCTTCCTGCAACTTCCCTTCCCCCGCGAGCATCTGAGGGGCAGTATGAAAACTCTCATTACTGCCCTTCTTATGACTACAGCAGCCTTCTCCGCCTCCAGCATCCACGAATTCACCATGAACAACATCGACGGGCAGGCTACGCCTCTCGCTTCGATGAAGGGCAAGGCCGTCCTTGTCGTCAATGTTGCCAGCCAGTGTGGCTACACTCCGCAGTACGCCGGCTTGCAGGCGTTGTACGAGAAATACAAGGGCCAGGGGTTGGTAATTATCGGCGTTCCGGCCAACAATTTTGGTGGCCAGGAGCCGGGTACGAACGAGGACATCAAGCAGTTCTGTTCCCGCAAGTACAGCGTTACCTTCCCTATCATGGCGAAAGTGAGCGTCAAGGGCGGGGATCAGACCCCTCTCTATCAGTACCTGACCTCGACCACGGGCGGCGAAGTGAAGTGGAACTTCACCAAATTCCTCGTCGGCAAGGACGGCAAGCCGGTGCAGCGTTTTGAATCCGGCGTCAGCCCGGACAGCCCCGAACTCGCCGCCGCTATCGAAAAGGCTCTCCGCTAGAGCGTTCCTTTCTTCAACCGGGCGGCGTCAATAGCCCACCGTCGTAAGATCTCGTAACCTCGATCTTCCGGGTTATAGCGCCGCCCCCCCTGATGCCCATCCTCCTTCCCCGACTGCACGTTCAGCGGCTTCCGCAGCAACTTGCTCTGCTCCACGCTCCCCTCACTCACCCGCTCCAGCAAAATCTTATAATTGGCGTAAGTCGCCGCCGCCGAAAGGTAGCCGCGGTTATCAGCTGGCCGGAACTCCATCGATGGAACCCGGCCAGCCACCCCGTGGCAACCCATACAGGCCATCTCATCGTCGCGATTCGGGCGCAGCAACTCCGGAGCCAGCCAGTCGCGGAAATAGTTGTAGTTCTGCCGCCACTCATCCGACATCGCCTGCACCTCGGCCGGATCCGCCTCATAGACGCCAGGCTGCAACGGCTTAAGCGCCGCCTGGACCACCGGATTTCGGCGCACCGTTGACTCTGAGATCGCCAGCGCTATCGCCGCTCCCCGGAGCCGTCCGTCCGCCGCTTTGTTGCTGATCGTCTTCGCCAGCAAGGCAGCCGCCGCCTGGCGCTGCGCAGCCAGCGGATCCGCCGCCGGCGCGGCCGGAACCACCGTAGGAATGGGCGTGTTGTACGTCAACAGCCACTTCGCACTCCCCACCCAAATCATCTCCTCCATCGGACTCCGATAAACGCTCGGCATCTTCGCCAGCAACGCGGGAGTGTGCAAATCCGGGTTGTTGTGAATCACCTGCGCCGTCGATCGGGCCAGAAACCAATCCCGGCTATCTTTCTCCATCTGGGCCGGTTCCCGCAGATTCTCCGGCAGTTTGGCCTTGTCCGCCCCTAAATCCGGCAACAAAATCTTGAAGAAAATATTCTGCTGTTCCTCCGTCTTGGGAAGGTTCCACCGCGCGCGAGTAAACAACTTTAGAATTGGGTTCACCAGTTCCGCCCGGCGCTCCGGTTCGTTCGCCCCCCGCTGGATCTGCTCCATCAGCGGCTCCAGAAACTCCTGGGTGCCATTCAAAGTGATGATCCGCGGATCACTCAACGACGTCGCCGCCAGCGTCCGGTACTCCTCCGGCCCAGAGGTCGAGTATTCCAACAGCTTCTTCTGCAAAGGGTCGTAAGTCGCATTCGCCGCCGCCTCTAACGCCAACCGGGTCTCGGTCTTATCCTTCGTCGCATTCCAATACGAGTACACCGCCTTCCCCACCATCTCCGCACTCCCCGGGGTCACATAACCCATCTGACCCGGGCCGCCGTCCCCGCCGGCCTGATTATAGAAGGTCCCGGCAATCTCCACCACCCGGCGAGCCAGCAGCGGATTGTCCAGTTGCTTCGTAATCGCCAAAAACAGCGACTGCAACTCCGGGTATTGATGTTCCTTACTCCCGTTACTCCGATGGCCATTCACAATGAACAGCGCCTCGGTCTGGTATCGCTTGGCGGTCTCGGTCAGCGAACTCGGTTCGGAGCGAGTCAGGCTCCGCACAAAAGCAGCGTTTAACGCCTCCCGCACCGGCGGATTCCAGATCCACCAATTCCACGCCGCCCGGCTAGCCCAAGCCCGCACCGCCGGGCTGGCATCGTCATTCATCATCTTCCCGAGCGCGGTTGTCAGCCGGCCAAAGCCAGCGTTGGAATGCGTCATCGTCGCGTCGGCACGCATGATGAGCGCTCCGGCTAGCGCCTCCCTAGCCAAGTCCGTCATCGTCGGCAGCGCCGCAAAAACGTGGTCCCAGCCCTTATCGTCCAGCAGCGTCTGCCGAACGCCCCAGCGCGCCGCTTCCCGAACCATCTTCACCGGATCGCCCAGCCCCGCGAGTTGAGCGGTCACCCCCCGCTCGTCATGCAATCCGCCGAGAGCAATCTGGGCCCAATAGCGAACCTGCGGACTCGCATGCGTCGTCCCGGGCAATACCGTCGGCAAATACTGCGTATCCCCCGGCGAGAGCCCCAGCTGAGCGAGAGCGCGAAAGCGACCCACTGTGTCAACCAAGGACTCGTTCGCCACCGCACTCAGATTACCAACCGGCTCCGCGACCACCGGATAAAGCCGCGAAAGCGCATGGATCGAATAAGCCGTCGTCACCATCCCAGTCAGCGCGTGGTTATTCCAACGCCCATACGGATCCTGCACCCGCAGCAACGCGGCTACTCCACGCTTCACCTGAGGATCCTGATCTGTAAAACCCATCGCCGAAAACGCTGTCAGCGCCAGCGCCGTCGGGGCCGGGTCAACGTCTTTATCGTCGACTTTCAACTGCCAACGGAAGCCGTCCGCGGACGTCCCCGGGTCGAACTGCCACATCCCATCGGGCCGCTGCAATTGCCGCAGACGCCGCAGGTCGGCAAACGTCTGGGACTTCAGCCGCGCCGCCAAGTTCTCATCGCGGGCAATGAAAATATCGGTCGTAAACAGAATCCGATTCGCCAGGTCGTCGGCGTACTTGGGAGTGGTTGCCAACAGTTTCTCCGCCTTTTCCTCCAGCGCGATCAGATACTTTTCGTTCCGCGTTTTCTTATAGGCTTCCGCCAGAATCTTCCCCGCAAATCGATATACCACCGCCGGCCCCACGTTGGACCCCGGTCCAGCCGCGTTGATGCCGGACGGATCAGCCGATTGCAGAACGTGGTTCGCCGCGCGGATCTGCTGCATAGAATGCAACCGCCGCGGCAACACAAAATCCTCCGCCGTCGATGCGTTAAAACCTGCCGCCCGCGTCCCAGCGGGGCCGTCGCCTAGGTCCAGCGGCGCCAGCGAAGTGTTATTCGCCGCCTCGGCCAACGTATTCGTTGGCCGTAGCGACTCATACATCGTGTTGACTAAGTGGCGATAGTTCACCACATTCTCTGGCCGATACCCGTTCTGGAAGGCCACTGTCGGCCCCCAAACCCCTGACTGCGTATGGCACGACATGCAATGGGTACCCATCAAATTGCCGGTGTCGCGGATTCGCCGGTCCACCGCCGCCCCCCGGGGACGATTCATAATCCAGGCGTCAACCTGACCCATATGGTCATAAATGGCCTGTTTGACGGCCAGACGGGGGTCCGTGTACGGGGCCAGCGGGCGCAACCGAAGTTCCACCTCATATCCCGGCGAGTTCGCCTCCACCTTCAGGAAATACACCCCGCCCGGCTTCAATGTCCGCGTGATGGCCGTCCGATGGGACTCGGTCTGCTGATGGACCCGCTCATTGGCATTGGCTCCCTCGCGGTACTCTTTCCCATCAGCTGTATACACAAGCAACTGCGCGACAACTAAGGGATCCGGCAACGCCAAGTTAGCCGTGAATAACTTCGGAGTAGTGCCTCTGTATTCAATCCGGAAATAGTCCAATCCAGAAGAACCAATCAGACCGTTGTCAAAATACTCGGCGTCGTCCGCTCCGCCGGTAATATGCACCGTATCCCGGGAACCAAAATCAATCGGTTGAGCCGCCGCGATCGAGTCGTTCGGCTCCGCTTCCAGAATCATCCCGCGCGCAGAAGCCCCCGGAGTCACCTTCGCCACTTGCGTCCGCAACGCCACCTTATGCCCACTCGGCCAAGGGGTCAACTTCGGGAACGGGGTCAGCTTTTCGATGCTGCCGGTCTCCCTCCAACGCGGGCGGTTGAAGATCGGTTCTTCATTTTCCACCTTCGTCAGTTTCAGGGTGTATACGCCGGCCTTAGGTGCCCGATAGACCATGTAAAAATCAGGGTCGAGCGCGTGCAGCACCTTGCGATAGCCGCCCCATTCCACCGCGATGCGCCCATTGGCTGGGAGTTGACTCGGCATCGGCAGCCCCGCGTAGACTTCGACCGACTCGCCGGCGGCGAGCGAAATCGATTGCTGATGAACACCTGTAAAATCCAGCCCGAAGGCTATAGAAGAGAGCAGAAAGAAAACGGCGAAACGCATAGCTAGGGCAAGAATATCAAATCAGCGACCCAATCTAACAAAAACCTCCCCACCGCTTTAGCCAAGCAGCAGCTCCGGAAACCCGGCCCCCGCCAACTGCAAAACCGGATATCCGCCGCCGCAACGCATTTTGAACTCAACCAGAAAAAGCTCTCCATTCCGATCAATCAGATCCGCGTTGCAAGGTCCGGCCATCGCCAACCGCTCGGCCAACCGCAACCCCAGATCGATCAGTTCCTGCCGCCGCACGGTAACGGCTAGCTCCGTTTCGCCATTGCGCGAAATCAGTTTCCTCCAACACGAAACCCCCATCGGCCGACCCGCAAGATCCGAACACGCTCAATATTCAACGTTTCTCTTACAACCAGTTCCTGATTAAAGATACTCCGAAGAATCGTGCCGCCCAGTCGTACGTTGCGTCTCGTCCCAAATCAGGTTGACCCAGCGCTGCCCGACCCGAAACGCGGCTTGCAAATCAGCGGCAGCCCCACGCTTCGCAGGGCCTCGTATCACCCCGTTTTGACGTCGAACATCGAACCTTCGCAAATCGCGATCGAAGCGCCTCCCGCCAATTATAAAACTCGACTCAACGAAATCGCTGCGAGACTCGTAGTAAGTGTAGGAGCTATGAAAGCCCTCTTGGCGGAAACCTTCGAGCAGATCGTGGCGGCGCAACAAACCCGTGTTGTGGCGGTGTGTCGACGGATGCTCGGCGAAACAGGCGAGGCGGAAGAGGCGGCACAGGATACCTTCATGAAGCTACATCGGAATTGGCAGCAAATCGAAGGGGACCCGGGCCCATGGCTCTACCGGACCGCGGTAAACACTTGTTTGGATCGGAAGCGCGTGCCGCGGCGCAGCGAGACGATCGGGGAGAGGGCCGATCGCCGGCCCGGGCCCGCGGAGTTAGCGGAAGTTCGGCAGCGCTGGGAGCGGGTGAAAGTAGCATTGTCCCATTTGCCAGCGCAGGAGCGAGCCGCGATCACGCTGCGGGATATCGAAGGGTTGACGACGGCGGAGGTCGCCGCGCTCTTGGGAACGACCGAAGGCACCGTGCGCAGTCAGATAGCGACTGCCCGAATGAAGCTGCGGAGGTTGGTATGAACTGCGAAAAGTGGGACGAGGAAATCGCCCTCTGGGCTGGGGGAGATACCGTTGGAGCCGAGCTCTTGGCGCATCTGGACGGCTGCCGCCGGTGCCGAGCCGAACTCGCCGCCATGAAAGCGGCGATGAGGCAGTGGACCGAATGGACCCCAACTGCGCGACCGCTCCCGACGCGCTGGTGGCTGGGCGTGGCGGCCGCCGTAGTGCCATTGCTGCTTTGGGTCAGTTGGCCTCAGCCGGTGGGGGTAGAGCAGTTGGTGCTGACGATGCCGAAGACCCCGAGCGCCCCCGTGAACGAACCCGCGATAGCGATGAAGCAAATGAGGCAGGTGAAGCGAGAGAAGGCTGTCACCGTGAAGATATTCACGGACGACCCGAATGTCGTGATTTTGCTACTAGGAGATGCGGAATGAAGCTACTACTGTTAGTCTTGATGAGCGTACCGCTATGGGGACAATCGTCGGCCAAGGTGATTACGCTCAAATACCTAAACGTCGACGTGGCTCTCCTAATCGGCTTCGCCTTTGGCGACGGCAAGGTACTTGTCAACAGAGATCCGAAGGGTCAAATGATCGTAGTCAGCGGACCGCCTGAACTGCTGACAGCGATTGAGAACGCGATCCAGAAAGCGGATGTGCCGGAAAAACCAGCGCTGAACGTGGAGTTAACTTTTTACGTCTTGGTAGCGGGGGACGCCTCCGTGGGCAGCGCACTGCCCGACGAACTGGCGGGGGTCGCCAAACAGGTAAAAGCTCTGTTCGGTCATCCCACGCTCCGGCTGCTCGATTCGATCCAGGTTCGCGCTCGCGATGGCAAGGGAGGAGAGGCCTCCGGAATGATGGGAAAGATGCAAGGGAGCCTCCCCAGTCAATACCAGCTTCGCTTCGCCCAAGTTAGCCTTCAGGGTGCCGAGAAAGCTCGCACGGTAAGGTTGAATACCCTCAAGTTCGGAACGAAAATCGCCATCGGAACGCAGTATCTCGACACCGGAATCAACACCGACGTCGACTTCCGCGAAGGTCAAAAAATCGTGATTGGCAAATCGAGCCTCGACTCGTCCGGCACGCCATTCTTCGTCGTAGTTACCGGGAAAGTGGTCGACTAGGAAAACTTAGCGCAGACTTCGCGGAGTTTCTTGAACAGGGCAGGGGTCGATGTCAAAGCGTCGGCCTTTTCCTCATATTCGAGGGCCAAATAGCCGCGGTAATGGTTCGCGACCAACATCTTCGCCACGCGGTTCCAATCCGAGGGAGCCGGGCCCTTTTCGTCGGTCACCATCGCCTTCACCTGCACGTTCACCGCATGCGGAGCGATCATCTCAATCTGCTCGTAAACACGCGTCTTGAAGTTCGCGGTATCCAGATTAATCCCCACCCAGGGGCTATTCACCTGCTTGACGATCTTGATGATATTCTCGGCCTTGTCGGTGATACCGCCATGATTTTCCAGGCCCAGCATCACCCCGTGGTGGCCGGCATAAACCGCGGCCGGAGCCAGGATTTCCGCCACCCAGTTCGAGGCATCGGCTTCAGAAGCACCCTTCGGAACGGCCCCGCCGAATACCCGGATATGGCCAGCGCCCAACTTAGCCGCCACGTCGATCCACTTCATCAGATTCGCCGTCTGCTCATCGCGCGCCGGGCCAGCGGGCTTCGTCAGTTCACTACGGATAGAGATCGAATAGATCTCGATCCCGGCCGTGTAGGCCGCCCGCTTCAGCGGAATCAAAAAACTGTTTTCCGCGTTCGGAAACCAGTAGACCGTCATGTCGACGCCGTCCAGATCGTTCTCCGCGGCGATGCGAATTAAGTCCTCGTATTTCAACTTCCCGCTCTTCAGCTCCTCCCGAAAAGAGTAGGCGCAAAGCGCCGGCCGAAGCCGGGACTTCAGCGGAGCAGAGAAGGCGACCGGTACGGCGGCAGCGGCGGTAAGAAGATGGCGGCGTGTAATCATGGCTTCGTCAAAGCATAACGCGAGAACAGGCGCGTCGTCGAGCCGTCATATTCGGCAAATGCTTTAAAGTAGTCGCTCTGGGCCTTAATTTCGCGGAACTGTGCGTCGGCTGTCGCCAATTCGCGCAAATTCACGAAGAACTGAGTCGAGTCACCGAGGTCGAAACGAGCCCGCTCAGCCTCTTCCAATTGCTTGGCCGTCAACACTTCGTTGCGGACCACCGCAAGCGACTCAAATGCGGCCCGCACCGCGCTCACCGCATCCTTCACATCCGCAATGACACGGTCGCGGGAAAATCGCAGCTCCGCTTCGATTTGCGCAAGTTTTGCCGTCTGTTGCAAGTTCTTACCGATCGCCTTCCGCCGCTGCGCCGGGAGCTCAAAAATCAAGCCCGACTCGACATTGTCCCCCACCTTCGTGCGAGATCCGCCGCCAGTGTCTTTTGAGTACTGTAAGAAAAAGTCCAGTTGGGGCCCAACCTGATTGCCAGCGAAGCGGACTTCGGCCTGTTGCTGCTGCCTCTTCAGAAGCAGGCCCCGCACCTCAGGCCGCTGCTGAATCGCAAACGCCAGGTCCTCGCGAATCCGCGCCTCTTCGAGTTCGCCCGGGGGCTCCGGAATCATCGGCAATCGATCCGGCCCCACCTGAATCGGACTCCCATCCGCCGCCCGCAGAAACAGCGAAAGCTCAATCGCCCGGTTCTGCAGATTCCGTTCGGCGCCCACGACCGCACCCCGTCGACGAAGAATCGTTTGGCGATTATCGGTCAGTTCAATCGGGGCCACGCTGCCCAGCCGAACCGTCTCCGCGATCTGCTCGTTACGTGCTTCGGCCAAGTCAAGCAGAGCCTTCGCCACCCGCAGTTGCTGGCCCGCGGCGACCCATTCCCAGTAGTCCTTTAGCGCTTCCTTCAGGTAAGTCAAACGGGCCTTGTCCACCGTCGTCTCTGCCACGTCGCGTTGGATAGCCGTCGTTTGCAGGCCCGTTCGCCGAGCGTCGATAGCGCGGTCTCGCAGTAAGTTAGTACGCAAACCAGCCCGATACTCGCCGCCGGACAACGTAACTGCCTTATCTTCGGCCGGCGAAAATCTCCCCCGCCCGAGTTTGTAGCCACCGTAAACGTCCGTACCCCAAGCCTGCAGCGGTTGTTCCACCAAAGCATCGAAAGTCTCGTTGCGATAGAACCCGAACTGCTCCACATCGCCCTTGGCTTTGATCTTGGTGTCGAACTCTCCCTTCGCCGAAAGCTGCCCGCCCTCGGCGATCCGGCGTTCTTCCAGCACGGCAGCCAGCAAAGGAAAATGCTGATTGACAGAACGCAGCACCTCTTCCGGAGTCAATGGATCAAGGGCCAGAAAAGCGAGCAAAACGAGGTTCATTTTTTGTCTTTGGTTGCGTCTTTCGCGCTGCCGGGTTCCGCCATGGAAATCACCGGCGGGAAGCCGTTGAACTGGCGCCAGAGTTCGAAGCCGAGTGGAACTTGGTTCAGCAAAACCCAACCATTAGCCCGCACGCCCTGCCGAAGGTAAGTCTTCGTCGGCCACGGTTCGTCGTTCGGATCCGGCTTGATCAGAACCCGAAACTTACCCGCACCGTTATCCGTAGAATCGACGAGCTGAACATGCCCCCCGAATGTGCCGACGGCGATTGAGGGCCAACCCGCAAACTGCAGCGCGGGCCAACCTTCAAACTGAAGCCGCACCGGCCGACCCTCGCTGATCAACGGAACATCATTGCCGTCCATCCAAAGCTCAACCACGTCGTGCGTCGTATTCGGCACCAGGATCGCGATCTGATCCCCAGCCTTGAGCAACTCCCCATTCTGCCGCGCCACCACCCGAAAAATCTTTCCATCCACTGGCGCCATCACCCGCTGCGTATTCTGCCGGGCGAGGCGGACCTCCACCTTCGTCACCTCCGCGCGCGACTTGGCGACGTCCGATTCGGCAGAGGCATGGGCTCCCCACGCTTCATCGATGCGGGAGCCCGCGTCCGCATCCGTCCGCAGCAGTTCACTATCCAGCGACAGCTTCTCGCTCTTGGCCGCGTTCAAAGAATTGGTGGCCCGCTCGACGTCAGCAACCTTTTGCGTGTAGTCAAGCTCAGCCAGTTCCACGTTACGCGTCGAAGTCAGTCCCTTCTTCGCAAGATTTGACTGGCGCTCCTGCTGCATCCTCGCCGTAGTCAACGCCGCCTTCGCCGCCTCCAACGACTGCTGCGCCGCGCCGATCCGATCGATCGACATTTGCACCCGAGCCTTCGCCGCCGACACCCCGGTCTTCTGGCTCAGTTCCAACGCGCGGATCCGATCTTCGATCGTCTTTACCCGGCGGACGGCCGCAACCTCGGTGCCCGTCATTTGATCCCGCTCTTGCGTGAGACGTTCGATGATCGCCGGATCATTATCGGTCAGTTCCACAATCGGGTCGCCCTTCTTGACCGACGAACCCTCGACCACATGCCAACGAGCAATCCGCCCGTCCACCGGTGCCTCAATGTTCTGCTGACGCTCTTCCGGCGAAAACGCCATTACCCGTCCAGAGCCGGAGACATTCTGCTGCCAAGGGGTAATCGTCAGCGCCAACGCCACCACGAGGATCAACACGACTAGGATCGCCGCCAGAATGCGAGTAGCCCGCGGCGCATGCACCGCATGGATCGCCAAATAGCTTGGTAACGACTGAGACGAAGAACTCATACGGATACCTCTTGCAAATTAGAATCGCGGAGATTGCCGTTTTCAAGCACCGCCAGACGGGCGCAACGGGCAAGCAGGTCAGGGCGCTCGGTCACGCAAATCAGTGTCCAGGAGGCCGAAGGATCAAAGAGGATGCGGCACACCTCTTCGCGCTCCTGCACCCGGTCGATCTGGTCTAGAGCATCATCGAGAATCAGCATCCGCGGATTCCCCGCGATAGCCCGCGCAATCATCAGCCGGCTAGCCTGCACCCGCGAAAGCGGCCGCCCGCTCGGATGGAGTTCCGTATTCAGGCCTTGGGGCAATAGCTGGATTTCGTCCAACAGCCCGACCCGATGAAGAAGATCGCGGACTTGATCGTGCGAAAGATCCTGCCCCAACCGAACGTTGTCGAACAACGAACCCGGGAAGATTTCGACCTCCCGAACCAGCGAAACGTGACGACGAATTTCGGAAAGCGGAAGATCCCGCAGGTCGACCCCGTCCAACGTAATCACCCCGGCCTCGGGCTCCCGCAGTCCGTAAAGCAGATCAGCCAAAGTGGATTTCCCACAACCATTGTGTCCCACTAGGCCCAGGCTCTGACCGGCCCCGAGATCAAAGCTGGCAATGCTAAGCTGCCGATACTTGAGTTGCCGAAACTGTAAGCTCAACGGACCGTGCCCACGCAAACGCCCCTCCCCGCCCTGCCTTTCGAGGGGCAGGTCCACCACGTTGCCTAGCTTATCCAGCGCGGCGAGCAAGTCATAGTAGACCTCCAGGTGCTTACCGAACTTGGTGAAGCCGCTCACCATCAACGTAACGACCAGTTCGGCGGCGACCAATTGACCCAGGGTCAATTGCCGCGAGATCACCAAATAGCCCCCGATGCCAAGGAGAACCGAGCTTGCAACGGCCTGCAACGCAAAGGAACCGACAATCTGACGCAGAAGCACCGTGAAGTGCTTTTCCCGATACTCGAGATAGTGTTCCAGCAGGTGGCGGGAGTGCTCTACCGCATGGGAGGTGCCCCCCGGAGACTTGAACGCTATCAAATGCCCGGCAATTTGCTCAAGCCACGCTTCCATCGCATACTTCGCTTTGGACTCCTTGATCGCTGTATAAACGGCACCCCGCCCCAGCACGAAAATGATGAACATCATCGAGACGATCAGAAGGACGTCGTAAGCCAACAGGATCGGATGATACAGCGCTACCAGCACCATGCCGATGGCGGTCTGCATCAAAACTGTCAGCCCGTCAATCAACAGCGTCGCCGCCGCTTTCTGCACCGTCACCACGTCGAAAAATCGGTTGACGATCTCGGGGCCATGATACCGGTCAAACGCCTCGGCGTTGACACAAAGCAGGCGATGCGTAAAATCCTGCGCCACGCGCGCAAACACACTCCGCTGCAACAGTTCCACTACATACGCCCGCAGCCCGTTCATCGCGGCGGAAAAACCCAGCGCCATAAACACGAAGAGCGTCAGAACAACCACCGGCTGCAAAACAGAGCCGAAGGCAACGGTGTTCACAAGCGATTGAACGGCCACCGGAACAACCAACGTCAGCAGCCCGATGACCACCGAATAAATAATGGCGACCCAAAGCGTCGACCGCTCTGCGCGCAGAAGAGCCTTCAGGCGCTCGTAGGGTGACAGCGTGCGATCGGCCAGCGACTTAAGCTCTTCGAGTGGAGCCGGCGGGAGCGGTACGATCCAATCCACCTCCGCCGAAGCGTTCGGCAGACCGAGCGCTTCCACCAGACTCGCCACCGGAATCCACTTCGGCGAATTGGGGCTCGTTCCGAAGCGGACTAGAGCTTTGCCCGGTTTGGCACTAAAAATCGTGATCAGTTCGTGGTCGCCGAAACAAACGGCGGTCCAGGGTAGTGCAGGTTCTACTGCGCGAAGTACGGCGCGGAGGGGGCGTCGGACGGAGAGCTGGGATTGCTGGGAAGACGGTGAAGAAGGATCGGACATGGGCGACAAGTGCAAACATTCTAATGTCTGCATATTTAAGAATAAAGCCTGGATCCTCGTCAGTCAAGAGGATTGACAAATAGATTCATATGTATGAATATTTGAACATATACCATGCCCGTACGCGACATCGCATCGAGAGAGTTGGCTAAGCTGTTCGCCATTTTTGCGCACCCGGATCGCGTGCGCATCATCGAAGAGCTTGGCGTTGGTGAAAAAGACGTTAACTCGATCCAAGCTGTCCTCGGCGTTAGCCATTCGAGGACGTCCCAAAATCTCGCCATTTTGCGGACCAATCGCGTCGTGGTGGAACGGCGGGAGGGCCGCCGCGTGCTCTACCGCTTGGCCCAACCGGAATTGGCCAAGTGGGCCTTGGATGGTTTGCGATTCATTGCCGGTGAAGCCGAGGCCTCTGGGATGCGGATGACCGCCATCGAAGAGGCCCGGCAGATTTGGGAAGGGGCACAGACCGCCGATGAGCTACTTCTTGCCAATAGCGATTAGCTGATTGCGATTCACGATGTAGATCGATCCATTCGCCGGGGACGGCGTCGAGTAGATCGAGCTACCTAGATTCGTTTCAAACAACAGTTTTTTGGTCCGGCCCGCCTGCATAACCACGACATCCCCGTCTTCGTCGCCAAGGTACACCTTGCCATCGATAATGATCGGAGATCCCCAAACCGCGGCGAGCATGTCATGCACCCAAACCTGGGCACCCGTCTTTGCATCGACGCAGTGCAGGAAGCCGCTGAAGTCTGAATAATACAGCAGACCGTCCAGATACGCCCCGGTAGAAATCGAACGCCGAATTTTATCGTAGTGCCACAGCGCGCCGGTCTTGGTAATGTCCCCCCGTTTCGTACCGTCGATCGCATACAGATGGCCCACCCCTTCCCCATGCTCCGGGTCCTGGCCGTTGGCGATGTAGATGATTCCGTCGACAATGATCGGAGTCGAAATGACCTCATTCCGCGTCTTCGGCCACACCGAGTCTTTCGGGTTCATGTCGAACTCCCACAACTTTTTCCCCGAAGCCGCGTCATAACCCCGCAGCCAGCCGTCACCTTGGCCGATTACAGCCTGCATCACCCCACCGATCGTGCCGACCGCCGCCGACGACCATTGACCATGAAGGATCCGATCACCCACCGAATTGTCTTCCCAAACCAGCTTGCCCGTCTTTTTGTTGATCGCAATAATCGCAGGCGTTTTCGGCGAAGGAACATTGACGTGGCTTTCGTCCTGCCCATTCGACGTCGAGATGATGATCAGGTCGCCGATGATGACCGGCGAGGAATTCGACATGTTGTGCGGCTGGTTGCCCAACTCCTCCATCATGTCGTAGCGCCAAAGAATATCCCCATCCTTCGGTCCCGTAAACTTTTCGTCCTTCACCCCATCGTTGCCGTTGGCCATCCCTTTGATATCCGCGGCAATCAGTTCGCTACGATTCGAGACGTAATACACGATCCCGTTTTCCACCAGCGGAGAAGAGCACACACCTTGATACGGCCAGTCGTTGACCCGCCCAGCCGCCAGCTTTTCGTGTGTAATCTGCCAAAGAAACTCGCCGTCCGTTTCCCGGAACGCCATCAGTACGCCGCGGTCGCCCGGCTGTTTCGGGTCCCGCAGCCCTTCATTATTGGTTCCCACCAGCACGACGCCGTTAGCCACGACGGGATTCCCGTAGCTCTGTGAGCCGAGCGAGGACATCCAACGGATGTTCTCCTTCTTGGCGTAGTCAAACTTATCCGGGACCCCCTTCATCGTAGAGACCATGTTCCGATTGGCCGCACCGCCCCACATGGCCCATTCTTTGTCATCAGCTAACAGGGAGAAGGCACCGGCCACAAACAGAGAAAGAAGAATTTTCGTACGCATATTAGTTCTTGGTTACCTTGATGTTATCGAGGGCGACTTCAACGGGCGCATCGGCATACAGCCCCGCGGCCCCTTCCAGATTGGCCAGCGCCGGAGGATCGACGCGTTCGACAGTCCATTCCGTCGGCTCCGCTTCGCCCCGCGGCCATACCTTACCCTGCACCTTGACACTCTTATCGGCGAGCGTCTCGACCCGCAGTTTTAGGGTGTACCAGGTGTCAAACTTCCACGAGAATTTCTTGCCCACCGTGCGAGCTGTTTCCGGCTGCCAGCTTTGCAACTCCACCTTCTCGGCGTTACCGAACAAAATCAAGTTGTACCGCTGGGCCACCAGACCGACATCGCCCATCTGACGCCGCTTCTGGGTCGAACGAACGTCGCCCTGAACGGTGTAGTTGGACATCTTCGTATCGCCGAAAAACACACGCGCGCGCTTGGTAGCGGGATTATCAGCCAGCTTCACGAGCACGTGCCCCTGACCTTCCTCCTGCCGCACCTCAAACTTGGTGTTGCAGTTCACCCATTCTATAGGCACCTTGCCGACTTCGACTTTTTCGAAATCCCAAGCCCAGTTGAGGGGCGGCACAATTCGAGCCCGGGCCGTACCCGTCACCGACCCCACTGTGGCCTTGATCAATCCCGCCTGGGCCACCAGATCGGCTGCCGCCACCAACTTACCGGTATCTGAGATCAAGCCCTTCAGCCCCTCAGTAACCCAGGTCGCCTTTTCTTCCCGAATGAAATTCCCATTGGCGTCAAAACTGCGCGCCCGAAAGTTGGCCGTCTGGCCCGGGACCAGCACGAGTTCAGCCGGGACCACTTGCACAAAAGCAACCGCCGCACCCGCCGGTGCATTCTTCGGCGCAGGCAGCGCAACAGCCGGGCCCACCTGCTTCTTCCCGATCGCGTAGGTGGCTTTGGTCGTAACCAGAAACACTCGCCCTTCACTCACGGCCACCGAGCCGAGCACCTTTTCACTGTCCTCTTCGTTTTCCCCCGGCTTGGCAAACGAAACTTCGCTCAACTTTTCTAACCGGTCATTGTGCGGTTTCAGAATGAAAAACTTGCCGTTCTCGGTACCCACGTAAAGCTTGCCATCGGCCATCACCGGCGAAGCACGCTGAATCGTTCCGATATTCTGCTTCCAAATCTGACGGCCCGTGATCACGTCAAAAGCAAAGACGTTCGAGCCATTGTCAATTTGAATCAAGCGATCCCCGTCGATGATCGGCGATGAAAATCCGAGTTGGAGCCCGGGGAAGTAAAACTTCGCCTGCTCTTTCTTAATCGGACCTTTCATCGTCGCGTCAACCGCCGAAAACAAACCCATCTCGCTCGTATCCAGGTTCTCTTCGCTGTGCGTGATATACGCGGTCGTACCGTTCATCACAACGCCGGTATTAATCCCGCGCTTGGACACTTCATAGCGCCACGCCGGGACCCCCGTCTGCGGCTGAATCGCGTGCACGTTCCCGTCACCACCGCCAGCAATCAGCAGGCGCACCCCATTCACTTCCGCAATGTTGGTCGGCGAATAGGTCGTGTCGTAAGGGCGTCCGCCCGGCGCGCTGATGTAAACCAATTCCCCGTTCTTCCGGTCGAACGCAAAGAACCGGTGACCGGCGCGCGAATATTGGCCCCAACCAGTCGACACCCCGGAGATAATCACCAAATCCCCGTCCACCGCCGGCGATACCGTGCGACCACCATGCGTCGTCACGAAGCCAAACTGTTCAGCCAACGGTCGCTCCCAAATCTGTTTGCCGTCGCGAGCAAAAGCGGTCAGAGTCCCATGAACACTCAAGACGTAAACGTTGCCCGAGACCGGATCCACCGCCGGTGAAGACCACGCTACCCGATGCGGCGGAACGTCGCTCGAATACAGATTAATCGGTCTCTGCCAAACGGGCTTCCCCGTATCGGAGTTTAAGCAAACCAGCAGTTCCTGCAAGGTCTTGCCCTTCCCCTGGCTAGTCAAAATATAGATGTGATCGCCCTGCACCACCGGAGCCGAGCGACCAGCGACGTCCGCCTTCCAGGCCAGATTTTCACCGGCCGGCGACCACGTCGAAGGAAGATTCTTTTCCGCGCTGGTGCCGTCCCGTTTCGGTCCGCGCCAATCCAGCCAATCCGCGGCGAAGAGGGTCGCCGCCAGGCCAAGCCCAAGCAGTAAACGATGCATAGTCAACTTCAATTCTATCCTTATCGGATCACTTCCCAAGCAAGGTGTTCCAGCTCCGGAGCGATGAGCTTGTTCCAAGCCAATTGCACGGCGTTCGGCGAGCCGGGCGTGGAAATAATCAGCTTCCTTCGATACACCCCGGCCGTCGCTCGCGAAAGCATCGCCGCCGGACCAACCACTTCGTAGCTCAGCATCCGAAAGAGCTCACCGAAGCCTGGAAGCGTCTTTTCCAACTTCCGGCTCAACACGTCAAAAGTAGTATCCCGCGGAGAAATCCCCGTCCCGCCGTTCCAAAGCAGAATCCGCGCTTCTGAACCCGCTAATTCATCCAAAACAGCCGCCACCTGGTCCGGCTCGTCCTTGATCAATCGATACGCAACCGTCTCGTGCCCGGCGGCCGCAATCTCGGCTCGCAGCCAATGGGCGTTCGCGTCAGTCTCCTCCGTCCTGGTATCGCTCACTGTGATCAAAGCGATTTTCACGGGCCCGTTCGCGTGGGCTTTTTCGCGATGCTCGTTGGTACTTGCCGAAGCGGTGGTCATAATATCAGGATAGCTGGGAGGACGATAATGCAACTTTTTCGATTGGATGGGCGACGGGCCCTGATCACCGGCGGCTCCCGAGGTCTCGGCGCAGAGATCGCCGAGGGCCTGGCTGAGGCAGGCTGTGCGGTGCGCCTGCTCGCCCGCCGAGAGCAATGGTTGACGCCCACGCTAGAAGCGTTTCGTGCCAAGGGCTACGACTGTGATGGCGGGCTCTGCGATGTCAGTGACCCGGATCAAGTGGACGCGGCCGTCGAACGCTTCGGCCCGTGCGACATCTTGATCAATAACGCCGGTCTGTCCTGGGGACAACCCGCCGAGGAGGTTTCGATCGAAAAATGGCGTATGGTGATCGATACGAATCTCACCGGAGCCTTCCTCTTCGCCCAGGCAGCCGGACGCCAAATGATCGCCCGCCGCAAAGGCGTAATTTTGAATATCGCGTCCATCGCCGGCATGCGAGGGTCCATGCCCCGCGGAATCCACGCCGCCGCATACTCCGCCAGCAAGGGCGGCCTGATCGCTCTCACCAAAGAGTTGGCCGCCAAGTGGGCCACCTATGGCATTCGCGTCAACGCGCTGGCCCCGGGCTACTTCCCTTCCCGGATGACCGAGCGAATTCTGCCCCAAATGGAAAACGACCTGCGCGACCACGTCCCGCTCGGTCGCGCAGGACGAACCGGAGAACTCAAGGGCGCCGCCATCTTCCTCGTCTCCGACGCCTCCAGCTACATCACCGGGCAAACTCTCGCCGTCGACGGAGGGGCCACCGCCGTTGGGCTCTAGTCCTATAGTTTCGGAGCGCCTATCGCCAATCGTTGCAGCGCCCCCCCAGCCAGATCGAAGTACAGTCGACCCGACTCCCGCGTCGCGCCCAGACGGTCGTAGAACTGAATGGCCGGCGCGTTCCAGTCAAGCACACTCCAATGCATCGCGCCGTAATGGTGCTGCAGCGCGTAGTTCGCCGTAAACGCCATCATCAGCTTGCCTAATCCCTGCCCCCGGCTCCGCGCCCGCACAAAAACATCCTCCACGTAAATCACCGGCGTGCCGCTGTAGCTCGAAAAACGATGTTGCAGCATTAGATACGCCACCACCTCGTCCTCCCAAAAGCCCAGAAATACCTCGGCGATAGAATCCTCCCCAAACACGTAGCGCTCCATCGCCGCCGGCGTGATCGTCACCGCATCGGCCTTGCGCTCTGCGGTTGCCATCTCGCGGATCATCTGCAGGACCAGGTCCATATCCGCCGGCGTCGCGCGCCGAACCGTGAATTGTTCTGCCATAGGGATGTATCTAGAGTACTATGCACATCCATTACTTTCGGACGTCCGACCATGGTACAAAAACCCTAGTGTTTCATTGCGAACGATGACGACCGAACGCTACTATGTTCGTGTTCCTACCCCATGCCATCATGTAGACCGCCTAGCGCCAACCTCGCCATCCTGCTCGCAGTCTCCGCAACGGCCTCGGTCGCGGCCCCGCCCGGATTCGCTTTCTCCCCACCCAACACGGGGTTGCTGCTCATCGTCGGCGTTCTCGCCCTGGCCGCTGCCATCCTGGGTTGGTTGGTATGGGAGACCCGTCGCCGGCTCTCGCAAGCCAGGCAACAGCCCGCTATGCCCGGCCACGACGTGCTCAGTTCTGCCCTTGTGCGCGACTCTTCGGACGCTATCTTCACGATCGACCCAGCCGGCTTGGTGCGGGGCATGAACCCAGCCGCCATCAAGCAGTTCGGATACACTCTCGACGAACTCAGCGGCAAGAACGTCTCCGTTCTCATTCCCCCTCCCGCCCGGGGGCGCCAACGGTCCAATTACATGACCAACCCCGGAGCGCGGGAACTCTTCGGCGTCCGTCGCGATGGCACCCGCTTCCCCGTCGACGTCAAGGTCGACGAATTGAATTTCTCCCACTGGAAGCTAATGGGCCTTACCGTCCGCGACATCTCCATTCGACGCGCCGCGGAAAAGGATCTGGAGCAACGCCTCGCTACCTCGGACGGCATCGTCAACCACACCGGCGCCCTAGTCTTCGTGCTCAACCGCGATGGCGAAATCGAACGCATGAACCGAGCCTGCGAAGCCCTCCTCGACTTTTCGGGGGGCGAAGTTAAAGGTCAATTCTTGTGGGAAATCGTCGCCCTTCCCGCCCGCATGAGCGAGTTCCGCCACCAGATCGAAACCTGTATGCGCGGTCCCTTTCCCGCCCGCGCAGAATTGGCCTTCGCCGCCCGGGATGGCCACGAATACATCATGAGTTGTGTCTTCACCGCCACTCTCGATGAACTCAGCTCGATCGATTCCGTCATCGTCACCGCCCATGACATCAGCGCCCGAAAAGTCTTCGAACAAACCCACCTGCGTACCGAACGCATGGCCGCCGTCAGCCGACTGGCCGGTGGCGTAGCCCACGATTTCAACAACCTGCTCACCGCCATCACCGGCTATAGCGGCTTGGCTCTCCAAAGTCTCGAAAACGAAAGCCCTCTCCGCAACGACATCGAACAGATCAAACAGGCCGGAGACCGCGGAGCCGCGTTGACCCGGCAACTGCTCGCCCTCAGCGGACGCCACCCCCGCCAGCCCCAACTCGTCAATTTGAACGAAAGCATCAAAAGCGCCGAACGGATGCTGCGGGTCCTGACTGGCGAACCCGTCCAGCTCGAAATCCACTGCGATACCAAGCTCCCACCAATGGAAAGTGACGTCGCTCAAACAGAAGAGGTTATTCTTCATCTGGCAGCCTTCCTTCGAGAGCAAATGCCCCAGGGCGGACGCCTCACACTCCGCACCACCCTCGAGATCATTGACAAAACCAATCCCGACGCCGAGCCCCCCCTCGCCTCCGGCTCCTACGTCGTCCTTACCTTGACCGATTCGAGCAGAGGACTCAGCCCCGAAGCCCTGGCCCACCTGTTCGAACCCTTCTTCCCCTCCCAAGAAATTACCCGTTCGAACGGTTTGGGATTGGCCATGGTCGCCGGACTGATCAAACAAAACGGCGGTTCGATCGTCGTTGCGGCCGTTCCCGGCTCGGGGAATACCGTCCGAGTATACTGGCCCAAAGCCGCCCAACCCGAGTTCCTCACCCCGGAACGGCCAAAGCAACTCTTCGTCGTAGCCAAGAAGACCGAAACCACCGGCACCGAAACGGTCCTCATCGCCTTGGAACGCGACGAAGAACGCGCTCTCATTCGAGGGATGATGGAACCCGCCGGATACACCGTACTCGAAGCGCGCAGCGGATTGCAGGCCATGGAAATTTCCCACAAACACGATGGGGAGATCCATCTGCTCTTGACCGACGTGGTCCTCACCCGCATGGCAGGCCCAGACCTCGTGCTCAGCGTACGGGTAGCCCGCCCTGGAATTCGCAGCCTCTTCGTCTCCAGTCGGTCAACCGCCGAAATCCTGGCCCAGGGACTCGCCACTACCGCCGTAGTTCGTCTCGCCCCCGGCACGCAACCACCCGACTTCCTGACTCGGGTCCGCAAATCAATTGATACCAAGTCCATGTCGATGGGCCATTAGCCCCTCCCGAAGAGTGCAAAACCCGAGTAATTTGCCCTACTTTGGCGCATTCGACGCCGTCAGCCGAGCGTAAACTCAGTTCGAGGAATGGTTTCTGCACTGCTCATCGCTTTCGCCGCGGCAGAAGGTTTGATCGACCCCGCGGAACCGGCGAGACCGGCCTGCGAGGCCTCGACCTGGGGAATCATGCGGCCACTGGAAGCCAACGGCTACGGCCGAGCAGCAAACCGCTCGGCGCGCGAGGGCCAATTACCGGACTGCCAGAATGGGCCGTTGCAGGATCACTGGACGGAGCGAATTACCCCACCCGGCTTGCCCGGATCAACTCGAAGAAGCGCTCCACATCGTTTGGACGAGTATGCACGTGCGTTGCAATCCGCATCAACTGCGACCCATACACCCACATCTTCTCCGCCGCGGCCTTCTTCGCAAACCCTTCAAAAAGCGGCTTGGGCATCCGAAACGCCACTAATCCCCCGTACAGACGATCATCCTCCGGCGTGAGCAACTCCAACTCCGGAATCCCCGCCGCTAACTTCCGCGCCCGCCTGGCCAACTCATGAATCCGGCCATAGACCCGCCCCGCCCCAATCGCCTGCGCAAACCGAATCCCCGCCCCCATCCCTTCGAGCACCGCCCGGCTATTGGTCCCCACCTGCATAAACCGCGCCGCCTTCAGCCCCCGATTCGTCCAGGCCTCGGTAGTAATCGTCGGCCAGAGCCGATCCAGCATCTCGTCCCGGATGTACAGCAACCCGCATCCCGGAGGCGCAAAAAGCCATTTGTGCGGGCTCCCGGCCAGGAAATCACACTCCAACTCGTCGATCCGAAACGGAATCTGCCCATGCATATGCGCCCCATCCACTAAGGTGATCACCCCCTTCGCCCGCGCCGCCCGGCAGATCTCCCGTACCGGCATCACGAGGCCGGTCGTCGTCAGAATCCCGCTAAAACTCAATACCCGTGTCCTCGGCCCAATCGCCCCGATCAACCGATCCACCAACTGCCCGCTATCCTTCGGCGGCAGCGGAATCTCCACCGTCCGCACCCGCAACCCATGCCGAGCCTCGCGCAGCAACCACGCCCCCTTACCCCCCGTATGCTCCTGATCCGTCATTAGAATCTCGTCGCCGCTCGCCAGGTCCAGCCCCTGCGCCACCATCCCCATCGCCTCGGTCGCGTTATGGGTAATCGCTAAATTTTCAAACGAACACCCCAAATAAGTCGCCGCTTCCTTCCGATGCGACTCCATCAACTCGTACCCCCATCGCGGATACTCACTCCCTACCATCCCCGCGCCCCGCTCTAAATACTCCTCCACCGCCGCCACCACCGGCCGCGGAGCCACCCCCAGCGAACCGTTGTTCATGTACGCTCGCCAATCCGGCAGCAGAAACTGCTCCTCCCGCAGCCGTTTCCAATAGGCCTCCGGCGCCGCTTCCAGCAATTTCAGATCCGGCATCGGCACCACGGCCCCGGCCATCGCGCTCAACAAACTTCGGCGTTTCATTCCCCCAGTTTATCGCGAGGGCCCAATTGCGGTCTTCAATTTAAAGTTGTAAAACTGCGTCTTGATCTCGCTAATCAGGGTCTTGAACACCAGCACCTTGGCCGTGAAGTTCACTTGCGAACTCTCGGTGAAAAAATGGCCCTCGGAAACCCGACCCCGATTCAAAATGAACCGCGTTCCCTTCTCCACTCGGCCCAGTAACCCGAATCCCACGCTGATCGTATCGAAAACCTCCGCGTCCACTCGAACCAAATCTTTATCGGCTTGATCCACCCAAACCTTGCCCCGTACTTTTTCAAAAAATCGCGATCGCATCGATTTTGCCTTGTACCCCACCCGCGGCTGACACGCCAACACCCAGGCCTTCCGCCCCGCCATCACCTCCTCGCCAATCAGCCGATACTCCAGCGCCTCCGGAAACTCCTGGATCAACTCATCGTTGTCCCGGCCCAGAATGCTCGGCGGACGCCCCCCGGCGGCTTTGCCCTCCAAAACCTTGCGCCGAATCGTCTCCTCCTGCCTGCGCTGTTCCAAATCCGTCAATCGGGCACCGTCTTTATCGATTACCCGCGAGATCCAAACCCCCTCCACGCGCTCCGGCCGCATCAGCATGTTCGATTCCATCTTCAGCTTGCCATCGTGCTCAAACTCTTTCCGAATCACCCTCCGGTCAAACGAATAATCCGCCATTTTCGAATCGCTCGCGACCATCCGCTCAAGCGAGGTTCGCATTACCGGACGCCAATCGAGCGGTTGCGCCCACAAGCTAAAGGACATCGGCCAAAGAAGCAGTATGCGCATATGTTAGTCTTTATCATAGCCGCGCAGCTACCGATCTCATCGCCCATCGGCCTTCTCCTGTCCAGACTAGCGCCGGGGCTCCCCCAAGGAGTTTCCCGCAAATGCCTCCTCCAATTTGGCGCATCGGCCTTGCTTTTACGGCCATTTACCTCATCTGGGGTTCGACCTTCCTGGCCACCCGCTTCGCCGTTCAGGCGTTGCCGCCCTTTTTCGTCGCAGGCTTTCGCTTCTTTCTCGGCGGCCTCATTCTCTTCCTCCTCGGCCGCGCCCGTTCCTCAGAGCCCCTCACTCGGGCCCACTGGTTCGCCGCCGCCAAGCTCGGCATTCTCTTCTTCGTCCTTTGCCACGGTGCCGTCAGTTGGGCAGCCAAGCATGTCCCCTCCGGCGTCGCCGCTCTCTTGATGGCCTCCATCGCCCTTTGGACTGCCGTCGTCGAACGCCTCCTCCAAACCCAAACCCGTCCCGGCATCCGCGTCCTGCTCAGCCTCGCCGGCGGTTTTATCGGTCTCGCCATCCTGGTCCTCAAACCGGAAAGCCTGGCCGGCTCCACGCAAGCCCAAACCGCCTCCCTCGCCGTCCTGGGCGGAGCGCTTACCTGGGCCGTGGCCACCGTTCTCTCGCCCCGCACTCTCCGGCCCCAAAGCAACTTCACCAGCGCCGGTATGCAAATGCTCTGCGGCGGCGGCATTCTCCTGCTCGGGAGTGCCCTCTTCACCCCCCCGTCGCTCGATCGCGTCACCTCCATCACGGTTGGTGCCCTCGCCTACCTGACCATCGTCGGAGCCCTCATCGGGTTCCTTAGCTATACCTACCTCTTACAACACGTCCCCCCCACCAAGGTCGCAACCTACGCCTACGTCAATCCCGTCGTCGCCCTTCTGTTAGGATGGGCTCTGGCGGGCGAAACCATCTCCGCCCAGTCGCTCGTCGCCAGCCTCGTCGTCCTGGCCGCAGTGGCAAACATCGTTCTGTCTCGGTCCGCCGCGGTTCCCCCGCGCTGGCCTAATTCCCGACCCGTCCCCGCTGAGCAAGGAGCCTAACTCTTATGAGCATTTCCCGCCGTCGCTTTCTTGAATCTTCCGCCCTCGCCGCCCTCGTGGCCGCCACCGGACACGCCGCCGAGCCCGGCAAGATTCCCACCCGTGTCCTCGGCGCCACCGGTGTCCGCATCCCCGTCGTCGGCATGGGTGCCGGCAGCCGCTTCCTCTCCTACAAGGAGGAAGACGCCGCCCTCGCCGCCATGAACCGCGCCATTGATGCCGGCATAACCTATATCGATACCGCCTACAACTATGGTTCCGGCCTCAGCGAAACCCGCGTCGGCAAAATCATGGCCACTCGGCGGAAAGAAGTCTTCCTCGCCACCAAAATCGGCCAGCGCAAGGGCGACGATGCCATGCGAATCCTCGAGGGCAGCCTCAAGCGCCTCCAAACCTCGCAAATCGATACCGTCCACATCCACCAGCTCATGGGCGAAGACGACCTCGCCGCGATTGAAGCCAAAGACGGTGTTCTCAATACGCTCTACAAAGCCCGCGATCAGAAAATGATCCGCTTCGTCGGTATCACCTGCCACACCGATCCCGCCGTTCTCAAACTCGCGCTCGAACGCCACGATTTCAATGTCACCCAAATGGCCCTCAATGCCGCTCTGGTCGGCATGAAACCTGGACCCGCCGGCATGATCATCAACCCGGAAATGAAGTCCAGCTTCGAAACCGTCGCCCTCCCCGTCGCCGTACGGAAAAAAATCGGTGTCACCGCCATGAAAATCTTCGGTGCCGATGGCCTCGTCGGTCAAGTCCCCTCGGAAAAGCTGCTCTACTACTCGCTCTCCCTCCCGGTCGCCGGAGCCGTCCTCGGCATGCCGAAAATCGAACACATCCTCGAAAACTCGCAGATGGCCCGAGCCTTCAAACCGCTCGAAAAGCCCGAAATGCTCGACCTCTCCCAGGCCCTCTCTTCGAAAAACAAAATGGCTCTCGACCGCTACCTGTCGAATCACATCGATTCCTACACCGTAGCCTAGGGTGCGCATCTTATTAACGAACGACGATGGGTTCGACGCACCGGGCCTGGCGGCGTTACATGCGGCGGCGGGCGACTTCGGCGAAGTCGCCCTGCTCGCCCCCTCCTCCCAACAGTCCTACGTCGGCCACCGCGTCTCCACCCTCACCCCACTCCGCCTTACCGAACTCGCCCCCGGTCAGTTCCATCTCGACGGCACCCCCGCCGATTGTGTCCGCGTCGCCCTTCGCGGTCTAGACCAGTCCTTCGATTGGGTTCTCTCCGGCATCAACCACGGTGGAAATCTCGGTGCCGATGTCTACACCTCCGGCACCGTCGCCGCAGCCCGCGAAG